>JBNMJI010000059.1:0-9122 GCA_050873725.1 Roseburia sp. | reverse complement strand
GGAAAATACTTATCTATAACAAAAGATTCTGTACCTTGCACTTAAGATACAGAATCTTTCTATTTACGCGAGTAGCGAGAAACTCGCAAAGCGTGTTTCTCGTAGTTGGCATTTTACCTTTACGGTCTTATTTTATTTTTTGATTAATAAAGATTTTCCAGTCATTTCTTTTGGCTGTTCCATTCCCATCAGTTCGATTAATGTAGGAGCGATATCTGCAAGGCATCCGCCCTCTCTTAAGCCGTATGCAGGGTCTGCATTTACCAGAATGAATGGTACCGGGTTGGTGGTATGTGCAGTAAATGGTTCGCCTGTTTCATAATCGATTAACTGCTCTGCATTTCCGTGGTCTGCACAGATGAACATCTGTCCGTCAACCTCTTTTAATGCTGCAACAGCTTTGCCTACGCACTCATCAACTGCTTCTACTGCCTTAATTGCTGCAGCCTGAACTCCGGTATGTCCAACCATATCCGGGTTAGCAAAGTTGATTACGATTACATCATATTTCTCAGATTTGATGGCATCTACTAATTTATCACATACTTCGTATGCACTCATTTCCGGTTTCAAATCATAGGTTGCTACCTTTGGTGATTTTACCAGAATTCTTTCTTCGCCTTTGTTTGGCTCTTCTACTCCACCATTGAAGAAGAATGTTACATGTGCATATTTCTCAGTCTCAGCGATTCTTGCCTGAGTCTTGCCATTGTCTGCAAGGAACTGTCCGAATGTATTGGTAAGCTCTACCTTGTGGAATGCAACGGTTTTGTTTGGAATGGTTCCATCGTATTCTGTGAAGCATACATAAGTTACATTCTTTCTTGCACCTCTGTCAAATCCGTCGAACTCATCTGCACAGAATGCTCTGGTAATCTCTCTTGCACGGTCAGGACGGAAGTTAAAGAAGATAATGGTATCGTTATCCTGTACAGTTGCTGTTGGAGCACCATTTTTCATGATTACAGTCGGAACTACGAACTCATCTGTTACATCCTTTGCATAAGATGCATCAATTGCTGCAACAGCGCTGTCTGCTGTCTCGCCAACACCTTCTGTAATTGCTTTATATGCTTTTTCTACACGGTCCCAACGGTTGTCACGGTCCATTGCATAGTAACGTCCGTTGATGGTTGCAATTTCACCAACACCGATTTCTTTCATTTTGGCTTCCAGTTCTTCGATGAAGCCTTTTCCGGAAGTAGGTGCTGTATCACGGCCATCTAAGAAGCAGTGTACATATACTTTGTCTACGCCTTCTTTTTTAGCCATTTCCAGAAGTCCGAATAAATGTGTAATGTGGCTGTGAACTCCACCATCGGATAATAATCCATATAAATGAAGGGCTGAACCATTGTCTTTTACATTTTTCATACCGGCAAGTAATGCTTCATTTTTAAAGAAATCTCCATCTTCGATTTCTTTGGTAATTCTGGTTAATTCCTGATATACAATTCTTCCTGCACCCATGTTCATATGTCCTACTTCGGAGTTACCCATCTGTCCGTCCGGAAGTCCTACAGCAAGTCCGCTGGCATTTCCTTTTACCCATGGATAATCTTTCATCAGTGCATCAATGTTTGGCTTGTTTGCCTGGGCTACTGCATTTCCCTCAGTTTTGTCATTCAGACCAAAACCATCTAAAATCATCAATACGGTTGGTTTTTTACTCATGTTTTTTCCTCTTTTCTTTAAAATCTTCTATTGAAACGGATTACTCCGTTGCTGTCACATAACCATCATCATCTATGGTAATTCCTACCGAAAGGGATTCCATAAAATCAAAAATACGTCTTTTCTCGCTCTCATCTGTCACCAGTGAGGTCTTGTAATTCTTCTGTATACACGGCAGGAAACGGAAATCAATATTTCCATCCTCCCGGATAATTACCTGAGATAAACCGGTATCTAATGTTGATGCCGAAAACCAGAAATTGCCAAGACTATAAATAATCGGCACGCCATCCATATATTCCATGCCCTGCAGGCAATGGGTATGTCCGCCGATAATGACATCCACACCGGCTTCCACAAACTGCTTTGCAAGAGCCACCTGGTCGGAACCAAAATAATTATTTCCTTCCGTTCCCCAGTGAACAAAGGCAATCACATAATCACTGTTGTCTCTTGCCTCTTCTATCACTTTCAGAAACTTGTCCGGATTCAGTGTCTTTAACACGCCCGGCGTGGTCTCGGTTGCTTCTTTCGTATAATTTAAAGAACGTTCAATCTGTGTCGCAGATACAATTGCTATTTTCTTTCCATTTGCCACAAAATATACCGGGCGCATGGCATCTTTTAAATCTTTTCCTGCTCCCACATACGGAACTCCTGCTTCTTCCAGCGTATCTATGGTATCTATCAACGCCTCTTCGCCATAATCATAGACGTGATTATTTGCAAGGCTGACTATATCTGTCCCAAAGGTTTCTAATAATGCGACACGCTTCGGGTCTGCCCGGAAAGTATAATCTTTGCCAGCTAACGGTTCGCCCCTTGTACTGTAAGTGAACTCATTATTTATCATCATAATGTCGGCATTATTCATTTCCTGCAGTAAATCTGCAGAAAAGCAGTCATAGATTCCATTTGGCTGTGCATCCATATGCTCGGTTGTGCCCCAGCCTTCTGCAAAATTAATATCACCGGTAAAGTCCAGTACAATCTCATCCTCAGAGTTACATGTCTTCCAGTAAACCTGCTGAAGATCATCTTCATTCATGCCGGTATCCTGACAGTAAAGAAGCCACAGCACATGTATGGAATTTCCGGTCTCTTTATACCAGACATTTACATCCTGGTCTTCCTGGGATTCTTTCGCAATATTTAAAACTGCATCTTTTCCATAGTTGGCATAAACCCAGTTTAAGAAACTCTCGTCAATCCGATAATCCCCGATAAATTCTTTGCTGCAGGAATCCAGCAGTGCTTCGTATGCATCATCTAAATCTTCTATCACCAGCTTCTTCGTCTCTGTGGAGACTTCTTCTGTTTCCATTACTGCATATTCTGTTTTCTCGCTGCTTTCCGATTCTGCATTTGCCTGTGCTTTTCTGCCACATCCACTGCAAACCATTCCAAACAACAATATTCCTATCCCTGCCATCTGCAAAGCTTTTCTTCTCAAATCGTTATCCTCGCTCAACTCCTCTTTCGTCTCTTGTGTCCTGCTTTATTGCCGATAACATTATACACTATCTTTCTTTTTCTAACAATCCTTATTTTGCAAGCGTATTCTGTTATAGACTAAACTATCTGTGCAGGTCGTTCGTCGACAATGCCACGTAAGGGCGGTAAGGGGTACTAAGAATTTCTGCTATATGCTTTTTCTTCCCGCAACCGGTGCATATTCGCATCCATGCTCAGATGCACCTCGCAGGCACATCCCTGTGCCTGCGTTGCTAAATTTATATAGGAAATTCCAAGTACCCCTAACAGCCCTTACAAGGCTTGCCGGCGAATGACCCGCACAGATAATTTGCGGTATACCAGAATTCGATTTTCAAAATTCTACTATTAGGCTTCAAAAATATCACACTTCTTTTAACTCTATAATCCGGTTCGATATGTTGCGGACTGCCGGTATTTTTCCGATTATGCCATAGATTGGATAGAGCTTTTTCATGCCCTCCACCAAACTTACGTCCTTTACCGGTTCAAAGCCCGGCAATTCTTTTGCCAGTGTACGTCCGTTCTTTACACCCCAGGTAAATTTTGCCTTGCTGGCTTCTATGGATTTTTCTTTGATATGTTTTACCACAAACGGCGACATGGTTTCCACCAGTACGGTTGCATCGGTAAAATGTTTTCGGATAATTGCAAATATCTTCTGAACATCCTCCAGGGAAAGATACATAGTCAGCCCTTCGATAATCACAAGTGTCGGATATGTCTTATTGTCCATCGCGGTCGTGGTCTCAGCATCAAGTGTCTTATGAACCTCTTCTGTCCACGCCTCATCCATTGCAGAATAAGGAAGGACGGATACCCGTCCAGTTTCTTCTAAGAATTTTTTACGCACTTCTATGGTTACCGGCAAGTCCAGATTAAACCAGCGTAATTTTCCATTATCTACCCGGTAAAATCTGGTGTCCAATCCACAGGCGATATTGATTACAACAGCATTCGGATGCGCTGCAACATACTTTTGTACCAGTTCATCCAGTACAATGGTTCGTGCCACAACGCCATTTCGCATCATGGCATCTTCCTTTGCCTTCGAGAAATCATAGTCCATCTCTTTTACGATTTCCATTGCCTTCTTATCATAGATAAGATGTCCCTCTCTTTCGGACTCCATGGCTCTTGCATAGAGTGTCTGAATCATGGTTTCCGGTACTCCGGTCATTTCAATTTTCTTCATGCGTGCTCTCCTTTTATGTATCAATTTGATATTTTGGGCTAAAGTTTCTTCCGCTATTGTCACATGGAACATGGCGGCTGTCTGTATGAAGATACATTCACAAATCTGTTAGAACGGCTTGCATTCTGCGAAGTTTCCGGCAACACAGGCACAGGGATGTGCCTGTGAGGCGCATATGAACATGGATGTGAATTTGCGCCGGTTGCCAGAATCATAAAAATATCTTATCAGAATGCCCAGCCGTCCTTACAGGTTTGTGGTAGTATCTGCAACAAACGGACAACCGGCATATTCATTTAGGGCAATAGCAGAACAAATTGCAACATAACAAAAGTTATATTCTGTTATGGTAAAGAAAAAAGGACACCCTCCAGATTTACATCCAGAAGGCATCCTTCTTCATTTTCTCTATTAAGCTGTTCGTTCCACTATCGGCATACACGCCAATGGCTTCTGCCAGTTTTAATGTTTCTTCCATACTATAGTTTCCCTTCAGCACTGCAAGATTACTTTGCATACGCATGTCTGTCAGAATCTCTATTAACTGCGCATTCGGCTCACGCCCGGTCTTTTCCAGAAAATAATCCCGGAAAGATTTCTTCATCTGCTCCTTTATGGTGTCCTTGAAGTCCGCATAACAGCTTCCTTCTGACTTCTCCATAATCAGAATCAGTTCCTCTTTATGCCGGTATTCAAATTCAAAAAGCATCCTGTCATTTTCGATTGCTGTCTCAGGATTTGCAGCCTCTCTTACATATAATTCCTGCATCAGTTTCTGATACTGTTCCACTGCCGGTCCTAAGATTGCATGAAGTAACGCTTCCTTATTGGCAAAGGAAAAATAAAAGGCTCCGGTGGTCACATTTGCCCGCTTGCAGATGTCCCTAAGACACGCCTGCGTATAGCCCTTTTCTAAAAATTCTGCTTTTCCCGCTTCAATTAAACGTAATCTTGTCTGTTCTCTGTTTCTTTCATTCTCACCCATAACACTTGTTATGTTAGTACAGACTAACCATTTTGTCAAACCTCATCATTTAACATTTCTTCTAAGGTATGCCAGCCTAATACGGCACATTTTACCCGGGCAGGCATATGGGAAATATCCTTTAATGCCGAAGCTTCTTCCAGCTCGTCGATTTCTTCATCCGAAGCTTCTCCTTTAATCATTTTTAAGAATAATTCTCCTAAATGCAGTGCTTCCTCTTTCTTCTTTCCGACAATCATGCCCAGCATAATATCGGCAGATGCCTGGGAAATAGCGCAGCCATCTCCTACAAATGCACCATCTACGATTTCATCGCCATCTATTTTTAATTTTAAAAAGATATCATCTCCGCAGTTTGGATTCACGCCCTCTAATACCAGGTCGGCATCCGGAAGGTCATGCTTGAACTCCGGGTGAATATTGTGTTCGGTAAGAATTTCATTGTAAAAACTTCTACTCTCCATATCCCATTCTCCTTCTGACTCCTGCCACGCTTTTCACCAGCGCATCGACTTCTTCTTCTGTATTGTAAAACATCAGGCTTGCTCTTGTAGCGGAGCGGACGCCCAGATACTCTAACAATGGCTGTGCACAATGATGACCTGCACGGACAGCCACACCGTCGGATTCCAATACCGCACTGACATCATGCGGATGCACGTCTTCAATGGTAAATGTCAGGATTCCGGTATGCTCTTCTGCCAGTTCCGAACCCAGCACATGAACCTTCGGAATTGCTTTCAGTCCTTCCAAGGCTCTTTTCGTAAGTGTAAGTTCCCGCTCCTGCATGGTTTCAAAACCGATTTTGTTAATATAATCAATGGCGGCTGCCAGTCCCACTGCGCCTGCTGCATTGACGGTTCCTGCTTCAAACTTATGCGGAAGCTCTGCATATTTTGCACCGTCTCTTGTTACAGAATCTATCATTTCTCCGCCGGTAAGGAATGGCGGCATTGCCTTTAAAAGTTTTTTCTTTCCATATAAGACACCAATTCCCATCGGTCCCATTAACTTGTGACCGGAAAATGCCAGGAAATCCACATCCAGCTTCTGCACATCAATCGGCATATGCGGGGAACTCTGGGCTGCATCCAACACGACTACTGCATTGCTCTTTCTTGCTCTTCGCACAATTTCCTCTACCGGTGTTGGACGTCCCAGCACATTGGACACCTGTGTGATTGCCACCAGTCTTGTTTTATCGGAGAAAGCTTCGTCTAGCTTTGCTTCGCTTAAACTACCGTCTTTTTCACATTCCAGATAAATAAGCTTCGCTCCGGTCTGTCTTGCCACCATCTGCCACGGCAGCATATTGCTGTGATGTTCCATAATGGAAACCACGATTTCGTCCTCCGGACAAAGATTATTTAAGCCATAGCTGTACGCTACTAAATTCAGGCTCTCTGTGGTATTTCTGGTAAATATAATTTCTGTCTCAGATGCAGCATGGATAAACTGCTGAACTGTTTTTCTCGCTGCCTCATAGGCATCGGTTGCTTCCAGACTCAAAGGATAGAATCCACGCAGCGGATTGGCATTATGTTTTTCATAAAATTCCTTTTCTGCTTCAATGACGCATGCCGGCTTCTGTGCGGTTGCCGCATTGTCAAGATAGATGACATCCCGGTCTTTAAAAAGAGGAAAATCCTTCTTAAAATCGTACATCCTAAATCACCTCTTCCAGCGCTTCCTTCGCAATTTTTTCTGCTGCTTCATCCTTCATCAAATCACAGATATGCTCCAATTTTGCACCTGTCACAATACGTTCTGCAGCTTCCTTATCAATACCTCTTGCTCCAAAATAGAACATGGTATCTTCATCTAATTCTCCAATGGTTGCTCCGTGATTTCCTTTTACGTCTTCCTGTGCACACAAAATCAGCGGAATGGTCTTATTTTCCACATCATCACCCAGCAGAAGTACGCTTTCCTCTTCCTGTCCTTCTGCGCCGGAGGAACCACGTTTGAAATCAATGGTTCCGCGGAAAACCTTATGTGCCTGTCCCCGAAGTGCTCCGTCAGAGTTGATATAACTCATGGTTTTCTCGCCGAAATGATTGGCTACCATATTATAGTCTAAAATCTGCTGTGCCTGACCAAGATATCCGGTCTCTGTAGCAAAATTGCTTTCTTTTCCATTCAAATCCATGCGGCATCCGGAATAGAGATTCCCTTTTCCAAGGAACAACTGGATATATTCCACCTTTGCTCCCTCGCCAATTAAATTGCCGCCTATATCACTTAATAAAGTCTCATGCTCCTGCGGCATCTGAACCTGAATTAATCTTACAGATGCACCGCTTTCGACTTTCATTCTGACACGGACTGCCAGAGATGCTTCTGCAGTACTGTCTTCCTCTTTTGTGGCATCTGAAGCCACACGGCTGTCCATCACAACAGTAAGTGTACTGTTTTCTTTTGCAACTATCTCTACACAGCCTGCCGTATGTGCATCTTTTTTACCGGAAACGTGCAGTCTTACGGTTTTATCCTGTCCTGCATTATCTGCAAGAATCTGATATTTTGCAGTTTTTTCTGTTGCAAAGATTGCATCTGCTTCTCTTCCGGCACCGGTTTCAATGTCCGAAAGCTGCTCTGTTTCAGCAGCTACTACATCTCCCTCTGCTGCAATCTCACAAGGTTCTATCTTCGTGCTCCATTTTATCGGAGTTTCATTTACCTTCAGCCAGTTCCAGGTAGGAGAAGGCAATTCATTGATTTTCATACTTACATTTTGTTCCATGCTCTTTCCACATCCCTTCTGCTATCCTATGCTGCCCTTCATCTCAAGGCGAATCAAATTGTTCATTTCCAGTGCGTACTCTAAAGGCAGTTCCTTGGAAACATTATCCGCAAATCCGCTGACGATGCAGGCTCTTGCGTCCTCTTCGCTCATGCCTCTTGACATCAGATAAAAAATTGCTTCATCACTGATGCTCCCAATCTGGGCTTCATGTCCCACATTGGCATCCTTGGTACGGATGTCCATTGCCGGAATGGTATCTGAACGGGACTCAGAATCTAACATCAGAGACTGACAGGATACTGCTGACTTCGTGCCTTTCGCTTCCTTCGTTACCACAACGGAACTACGGAAAGTACTGATACCACCATCCTTGGAAATGGAACGGGTATTCATATAGGAGCTGGTGTCCGGTGCGCAGTGTACCACTTTGGCTCCGGTATCAAGGTTCTGTCCTTTTCCTGCAAAAGTTACACCTGTAAATTCCATGCGGGCGCCCTTTCCTTTTAAGACGCTCATCGGATACAGATAAGATACATGGGAACCGAAGGAACCGGATACCCATTCAATGGTTCCGCCCTCTTCTACCAGTGCCCGCTTGGTATTTAAGTTATACATATTCTTTGACCAGTTCTCGATGGTGGAATAACGAAGTTTTGCATTCTTGCCAACATACAATTCCACGCATCCTGCATGCAGATTGGCTACGTTATATTTTGGTGCGGAACATCCTTCGATGAAATGAAGAGATGCTCCCTCATCTACGATAATCAGTGTGTGTTCAAACTGTCCGGCACCTTTGGCATTCAGTCGGAAATAGGACTGCAGCGGAATCTCTACGTCCACACCCTTGGGCACATAAACGAAAGAACCGCCGGACCAGACTGCACCGTGCAGTGCTGCAAATTTATGGTCATTTGGTTTTACCAGCTTCATAAAGTGCTTCTGTATCATATCTGCATATTCGCCATGCATTGCACTTTCCAAATCCGTATAAATAACGCCCTGTGCGGCAACTTCTTCTCTTACAT
>JBNMJI010000058.1:0-9164 GCA_050873725.1 Roseburia sp. | reverse complement strand
GATTTATCTGGGGGAGGAAAGAGGTTATCATTTTCATGTATTTGCAGATGAGACAAGACCGCTTTTGCAGGGGGCAAGACTTACTTCTTTTGAACTGCATGCTGCAGGGGTGGATGTGACTTTGATTTGCGACAATATGTCAGGCACTGTCATGAAACAGGGACTGGTACAGGCGGTATTTGTGGGATGTGACCGGGTGGCAGCTAATGGAGATACCGCAAATAAAATCGGAACCTCCGTTGTGGCAACGGTAGCAAAGCGGTATCATGTACCTTTTTATGTCTGTGCACCGACCTCTACCATTGATTTAAATACAGCAACCGGAGCTGACATCTGCATCGAAGAGCGTCCAGCAGAGGAAGTAACAGAAATGTGGTATCAGGAGCGGATGGCACCGGAAGGCGTCAAAGTATACAATCCGGCATTTGATGTGACAGACCATGATTTAATCAGCGGAATTGTAACAGAGTATGGAATCGCAAGAGAACCATATACCGAGAGCTTAAAAGAAATACTTTCGAAGAGAAATGCATAAGGTATCAATTTTTGTGCAAACTGATATCTTGAAAAGTAGCTATCAGTAAGGTATGAGAGTAATAATGAGGTTTTGATAAAAATATGGGCGGTGTCGATCACGTACACCGCCTGTTTAGCGAAAAGAGGGAATAGAAATGGCAATAAAGTTTCAGAAAGAGCCAATGAATGCACATTCATCCGTGAAGCATGTAATCGGCGTAGTCAGTGGAAAAGGTGGCGTTGGAAAATCTTTTGTCACAGCATCCATGGCAGCCGCTATGCGTAAGAAAGGCTATGAAGTAGGTATTATGGATGCCGGTATTACAGGACCATCCATTCCAAAGATGTATGGAATTCATGGAAAAGCAGTCGGAGATGGAAAAGAGATTCTTCCGGCAGTGGCAGAAGACGGAACCAAGATTATGTCTGTAAACTTATTAGTAGATACAGAAGAAACACCGGTTGTATGGCGTGGACCAGTAGTTGCCGGCGTAGTAAAGCAGTTCTGGAGTGACGTGGTATGGGGTGACATTGATTACCTTTTCGTAGATATGCCGCCGGGAACCGGAGATGTTCCACTGACTGTATTTCAGTCCCTTCCGGTAGAAGGAATCGTTATTGTAACTTCTCCGCAGGAACTGGTTCAGATGATTGTAAAGAAAGCTTATAACATGGCAGGGATGATGAATGTTCCTGTCCTTGGAATCGTTGAAAATTACAGCTATTTAAAATGTCCGGATTGTGGAAAAGAGATTTCATTATTCGGAGAAAGTCATATTGATGAAATCGCAGCAGACCTTGATTTGTCCGTTCTTGGAAAACTTCCATTGGACCCGGCATATGCAAAAGCTGCGGATGCAGGACAATTTTATACCATGGACAACCCATATATTGCCAAAGCAATTGAGGTGTTGGAACAAATTTAGATAATAACAGGTAATCTGCCGTTTCGGTGGGTTACCTGTTTTATGCGGGAAATTCATAAAATATATTTCCCGTAGTTAAAGCGGATGCATCATACGGTTAGAGAAAATGCATGCAATGCACCGCAGAAGTGGAAAATAAAATTTCCACGGCAATACAATACATTATATTTTAAGGAGGAGCTTTCGTTATGAACGAACGAAAAGACGCAATTCGCGACGCACGGACACTTGGTGTTCCGAAAATGCTGTTATTAGGACTTCAGCATATGTTCGCAATGTTTGGCGCAACCATTCTTGTGCCGATTCTGGTTAACAGCTACTTTGAGGGAGAAGGTCTTTCCGTACAGGTTACTTTAATCTGTGCCGGTCTTGGAACTTTATTCTTCCACCTTTGTACCAAATTAAAAGTACCTGCATTCTTAGGTTCATCCTTTGCATTCTTGGGAGGTTTTTCTACGATTGCACAGCTGGATACCGGAATATTTGCAGACATGACTATGGGAGAGAAGCTTCCATATGCCTGCGGTGGTATCGTTGTTGCAGGAGCTTTATATCTGATTCTTGCACTTGTTATTAAAGTTGTAGGAGTAAAGAAAGTAATGCGTTTCCTGCCACCTGTTGTAACAGGACCAATCATCATCTGTATCGGTCTTTCCCTTGCACCATCCGCAGTAAGCAATGCATCCACCAACTGGATTCTTGCACTGATTGCACTGGCAGTTATCATTATCTTTAATATCTGGGGAAAAGGAATGTTCCGTATTATCCCGATTCTTTTAGGTGTTGTCATTTCCTATGCAGCAGCATTGATCATGCATGCAGCAGGACTGACCAATCCGGATGGCAGTGCTATCTTAAACTTTACTGAAGTAGCATCTGCAAGCTGGGTAGGACTTCCACCATTCCAGTTATGTAAATTTAACCTGACTGCAATCTTAGTTATGGCACCAATCGCACTGGCAACCATGATGGAGCATATCGGAGATATGTCTGCAATTTCTGCAACTGTTGGTGAGAACTTCATCGAAGATCCAGGACTTCACAGAACCTTAATCGGTGACGGACTTGCAACTGCATTTGCAGGTATGTTCGGTGGCCCTGCAAATACTACATATGGCGAGAATACCGGTGTATTGGAATTAAGCCGTGTACATGACCCTAGAGTTATCCGTATTGCAGCCGTATTTGCAATCATCTTAAGCTTTATTCCGAAAATGGCTGAAATCATTGGCTCTATGCCATCTGCAATCATCGGCGGTGTCAGCTTCATGCTTTATGGTATGATTTCTGCAATCGGTGTCAGAAACGTAGTAGAAAATCACGTTGATTTCACCAAATCCCGTAACTTAATCATTGCAGCAGTGATCTTGGTCAGCGGCCTTGGATTCTCCAATGGACTTACCTTTACCATTGCAGGAACCAGCATTACTTTAACCGGACTTGCAATCGCAGCATTAGCCGGAATTATCTTAAATGCAATCTTACCTGGTAAAGATTATCATTTCGGAGATGACCCAAAGGCAGATGCCAACCGTGGACTTGATATGAATCCGATTCAGGAAGAGGATATTCAATAAGAAATAGAAAGCAATTCATTTAGAAGGAAACAGGTCATATTCAGCTTGTAAGAGCTGGTATGACCTGTTTTTGTGTTGCTATTGGGAAATGTCAAGTTGCTGGCAGCAGCAGATTTGTTGGGAGTTGCCAGGTCATGGGAAAATGTTTCGTTACTTGGGAATGGCTGATGTTAGTGCCGTTTGGGCAAAAAAGCTTCAAATATAAGAAATTTTACCCAAAGAAAGTAGCATGCAAGGCGCATTTTACAAAAAGAGATAAAAATTTGGGCAAAAACCATTATGAATACATGGCTTCTTACCCAAATCAGTGGAATAATTCATTAGTGAAAGCAAATTTTGACTTTAGTCAGAGCTATTTTGGGCAATTATGTGAAGTTTCCTTCTGATTCTACCCAATTTTGTCACAACCAACTGCGTGAAAATGATTGGCGGAGGAGAGTCGAATTTAAAAGTTTAGAATTTGCAAATGAAACTAGATTAGTTTTTTAATATTTCATTAAGTTGTTTCGAAATCAAAGGAAACACGGTATACTATAAGCAGCAGTAAAAGTGATGAAAATGTGGAGAAAGAAGAGGAACATATCATGTTAGAACAGTTATTACATATAGATGGGCAGATTTTATTATGGATACAGGAATATCTGCGATTCCCGGCACTGACTTCTGTGATGAAGGACATTACGAATCTTGGAAATGCGGGAATCTTATGGATTTTGATAACCGTTGTGCTTTTGTTGGACAAGAAGACAAGAAACGTAGGCTATATGTCGGCACTGGCATCAATTGGCTCATTAATCGTAGATAATGTTTTGCTTAAAAATCTGGTGGCAAGAACCAGACCCTATGAAGTGGTTGACGGGTTAAAACTTTTAATTGAAAAGCAGCCGGATTATTCTTTCCCATCGGGACATACCGGAAGTTCTTTTGCATCAGCAATCGTATTATGGAAAGAGCTTCCTAGAAAATATGGGGTAATGGCATTAATTGTTGCAATTCTGATTGCATATTCACGGTTATATGTAGGGGTGCATTATCCGTCAGATGTGTTGGCAGGAGTGGTTATTGGAACCGTACTGGCGTTAGTTTCAGTATGGCTGGTAAAAAAGATTCAGGGGCAGAAGAAACTTGTGAAGTAGGAGAAACATTTCTGAACTAGAGACAAAAAATAGAGAATGATAGGAACCAGAGTAGAAAATAAAGAAGGATTAGAAAATAGAAGAAAGTCAGCAAACAGAGAAGAGCAGGAAATAAAGAAAAGTCAGGAACCAGAGTAGAAGTAGAGCGGAAAATAGAAAAATTGTGGAAACAGACCGGAAAGCAGGAGGAGAAGGATGGAATTACAGCAGGCGGTAGAATTGTCAAAGCGGGTTCAAAATGAAATCAAAAAAAGTGTAAAAGGAAAAGATGATTGCATCCAAAAGGCATTTTGTGCAATTTTAGCAGGGGGACATATTTTGATTGAAGACGTACCGGGAGTAGGAAAGACAACGCTGGCGCTGGCTTTTTCGAGGGCATTGTGCCTTGAAAATCACAGGGTACAGTTTACACCGGATGTACTGCCGGCAGATATTTTAGGTTTTTCCATGTATGATAAGGAGCAGGGCAGCTTTTATTATCATCCGGGAGCAATTATGTGCAATCTGTTTTTAGCAGATGAGATTAACCGTACTTCGCCAAAGACCCAGTCAGCATTATTAGAGGTTATGGAAGAGGGAAAGGTGACGGTAGATGGCATCAGCCACCCGGTTCCGACACCATTTCTTGTAATGGCAACCCAGAATCCGAAGGGAAGCGCCGGAACACAGATGCTGCCGGAATCCCAGTTAGACCGGTTTATGATTTGTATGAGCATGGGATATCCGGATTTGAAAAGTGAGATTGAGATTGCCAAGGGAAAGAGCATCAGACAGAGCTATGAGAGCATAGAAGGTGTGATGACAGGTGCACAGCTGCAGACTATGAAAGAGATTGTAGAAAATATTTTTATTCATGACAGAATTTATGAATATATGATGGCGCTGATTCATGCCACCAGAGAAAATCCTTATATTGAGCTGGGTGTCAGTCCGCGTGGCATGGTGGCACTGACGAAAATGGTGCGTGCCAATGCATTTTTAAATGAGAGAGATTATGTGATTCCATCCGATGTGGAGGATGTTTTTTATGATGTTGCGAAGCACAGAATTGTCTTAAATACCAAGGCACGGGTGACCGGCGTATCTGAGGAAGCAGTGCTTGAAAAAATTATGGAAGATATCACAAAACCAACTTCTTTTAAAGGAAGAGGGTAGCTTATGTTGACAGGTCTGATATTGGTGCTTATTGTTGGCACATTAGGATATCTTGGAACCATTTATACCAGTCCGGCATTGGTTCTTCTTTCTATTTCCTGTGGAGTTATGCTGGTATTGGGATATGGCTATATTTTATATATGATGCTTCGGGTAAAATGCCGGATTCAGATTCCAATTGTTATGGCAGAACAGGAAGAAGGCGTTATGATCTGTGCAGTAACAGAGAACCGTAGCAGGCTGCCTTTGCCAAAGGTAGTATACTGGATGGACTACCGGAATTCTTTTGGCAGAAAGAAAAGAAAGCTTTCCATACAGGCGGCAGCAGATGCGAAGAGCAGCAGCCGGATGAGTGTGGAAGTAGCAGCTGAAAGCAGTGGAAATTATACATTCCGGCTAATCAGGGTAAGATTTTATGGGCTGCTTGGAATCGGTTATCTGACGAAGTATGTGCGATATGAGGAACGGCTTTCCATTATGCCAAAGATAACACCTGTGATGATAGAGGTGGGATTAGCTTCCCGGTATTTTCAGGGGGAAGCGGAAGTATATGATGATAAGACTGGAGGAGATGATGCATCGGAGGTATTTCAGATTCGCTCTTTTCAGCCGGGAGATAAAATCCAGAATATTCACTGGAAATTATCAGCAAAAGAAGATGAGCTGATGGTTCGGGAAAACAGTCTGCCGATGGGCTGTCCGGTGGTGATTCTTCTTGATATCAGCGGAGGACAGAAGGAGACAGAGAAGCAGAGAAATCATTTTTTTGAAATGGTGATTTCCATCTCTTTTGGACTGGTAGAAAAACAGTGTCCCCATTATATCGCCTGGTATGATGAAAAAGAGCATGACCTCATCCGGGAGCGGGTAGATAAAGAAGAAAAGGTGTACTATTTTATTCTGCTTTTGTATGGAGCAGTGCAGAGCCGGGAGAAAATGGACATTGCACTTTTATATCAGGAAAAATACCGGGGAGAGACAACAGTTACAAAGATAGAAATGAACCTTGCAGGAAAACTCATTGTAGCAGGAACGGAAATAGAAAATTTCGCAAAAGCGGAGATTAGAGTATGAGAAAAAAGAAGAAAACTTATGCATCGGTTATGAAAAAGACCGGAAACATACGGTATTCGCAGAAAGGACGGCATGCAGGAAAAATTGCATTGCCGCCGCAGGTCATGCGTGTGGGAATGCAGAGTCTGCTGGCTGTGCTTTGGGTACTTTCCCTGTTCTTTTTATTTGGAGACATCTTTCTGACCAATCGGTTTGGGAAGCCTGTATTGATATGGTTTTCTGTTTCTGCGGTAGCGTTGACGGTTTCCTTTTCTTATTTTAAGAGGGCAGATAAATGGCTTCTGCCGTTGGGAGAACTACTGGTGGGACTGGTGTTTAGCCGGAAAGAACTTTATCCGGGTATGGCAGGACTTATCCGTCTTGTAGTGCAGAAAATCAATATGTATTATAATGTGCAACTGGTATCCGGATTTGAACGGTATCTGGATTTAAAACCGGTGGTAACAGTAACGGCATGGCTGCTTGTCATATTGTCTATTCTGCAGATTTATTTTCTGGTGGTAAGAAAACGGCTTCTTGGGGTGGTGATTCCACCGGTGCTTCTTGCAATACTGGATTTTGCAGTTGGCTATGCTCCATCAAAGCGGGCATTGATTTGCTGCTCACTGGCGACGGCAGGAAGCTTTTGTTACCGGGCTGCCGGACGGGTAGAATTAAAGCAGTTGGAATATTTAAGACAGAAAGCAGTATGTCTTTTTCTGGTGGTGGCGGTAGTTGTTTCTTCGCTGGTATTTAAAGTGGCAGAACCGAAAGCCAATGAAATGGTGGCAAGAAGAAGTGAAATTGAGAAAGCTGCGCAGGATATGGTAACAGAAGGGGCAATGGCAGCTACCAATCTTTTGGCGGAAATTCCTTTTGGTAAAGACATTTTCTCATTCCAGCAGCCGGGGCGGGTCAGTAATACGGCTCCGAAATTTGAGGACAAACCGGTCATGGAAGTGACAGCCTATCAGATACCGGATGATACAGTATATTTAAGAGGTTATGTAGGCGATTATTATAAAAATGGAAGCTGGAAAACCTACAATTCCAACGATTTTGTGTCTGCCATGCAGGAGGTGGACAGCAGCCTTAAGGAACAGACTGCGGGACAGAAGGTACAGAATATTTTATCCTATACCCAAAGTTATTATACCTATTACTGGGATACCAGTTACCGTGTGCAGTACCTTGATGAGAAAGATCCTTATGCATATCTGCCGTACTATACGGTAGCGAACTATTATCAGGATGAACAGCAGCCTGCCGGGATTCTTATGGATGGAGACCGTACGGTGCTTCGGAATGGCAATGATGTTGTAGAGGTAGATGGAACCATAAGAAACAGTATTGCACATTTATCTACAAATGCATTATTGACAACAGACCTTCGGAATGGAGTTTATCTTGGACCGGGCGAGACATTATATAAAGAGGACGTCAATGAAATTCTGGATGGGTTAAATAACTGGAAATATGATGAAACAGGCTACAGGAGCAAACCATCGGAAGACGAATGGGCATTTATAAAGAAATATAATGAATATACCAAAAAGTATACTTCCGTGCCGGAAAATCTGACGAGACTGCGGGAGCTGGGAAATCAGCTGGAAGCAGAATATGAAAGAGATTATTCTGATTTCGTAAACAATCGTTTCACGGAGTATGGCTATTATAATGATGGAATCTATAACTTTAAGGAAATCTATGCGGTATATCTGGTAAAACGGGAACTGGCGAAGTGTAATTATAACCTGGATTTGGATAGTGTGCCCTGGGGACAGGATGTGACAGAGCACTTTTTATTTGATACAAAAGAGGGCTTCTGTCAGCAATTTGCCAGTGCAGGAACGCTTTTACTGCGGCAGATGGGAATCAAGGCACGGTATGTCAGCGGTTATGCGGTTAGTACGTCAAATTTTAAAGAGGACAGTGAGGGCAATTTTACCACAGAGGTGCTTGATAATCAGGCACATGCCTGGACGGAAATCTATATTGATAATATTGGCTGGGTGCCGGTAGAAATGACACCGGGAAATAAAACCGGTATTGATCGTCTGGATATCCAACAGGAGGATGAAAGCATCACAATCCGGATGAATGACGGAAGAATGGCAGACCTCGTAACGCTGATGCAAAGTGACTATCAAAATAGTATCCCAGGCAGCAGTCAGCAGAGTACTTCCGATAGCGAAAAGTCAAATACAGAAAATCAGAATACAGGAAATCGGGATACAGAAAATCAGGATACGGAAAACCAGAATACAGAAAAACAGAATACAGAAAATCAGAGCACAGAAATCCAGAATACAGAAAATTCTATGCAAGACAGCAGTGAGACAGGAAATACCGGGAAACAGAATCAAAAGGGAAGCCATTCAAAGGTCATTTTGATTTTTGGTGCAATGATAGTTCTGCTTCTTGCAGCAGGCATTGGGTATTACTTGAGGCAGTTAGAATGGAAGCGCAGTATTGAAATGCATAATTACAGACGCAGCATCCGTTGGAATTCAAACCAGATTTATCGCATTTTAAGGCGTAAGGGAATTGTAAATGCAAAAGCAAAATCCGACCGGGCATTCCGCGAACAGCTTTTAAACTATGATGGCTGGAGCATGGAAGAAAAGGAACATTATCTTCAGATACTTGAAGTGGCAGCGTATAGCCATAAGAAACTGACCAGAGAAGATGTGCAGTTTGTACAGAAACTTTACCGGAAGTTAAAAGAATAAAAAGAGAAGCTTCGCAAAAAAAACAACAGCCGTGCCAGTGTGTACACTGATACGGCTGTTTCGATAGAT
>JBNMJI010000057.1:0-9164 GCA_050873725.1 Roseburia sp. | reverse complement strand
TAAGAAGCAAATGGTTACTTGGAACAATGATTGTTTCCGGTGCAGCAGCAGGATTAGTTCTTGGAATCGACGGTGTTGCAGCAACAAACTTCTCCTTCTCAGGACTGCTTGCCTTCAGTGGATGGTTTGGATGTGTCAACTTCCCAATGTACTGCGTAGGAATTATCGTATCCATCGTCTTAGGATTTGGAATCACAGCATTCCTGCTTAAGAGCGGTAAAGTAAAAGAATATGACTAGAATATAGTTTACGCGGGAAACTCGCAAAGTGTATTTCTGTTAATTTACAATATCTTCCCTTTTTTTCCGGCGGATTCTCTGCTAAAATAAGTGTAAAATTATTTGGCAGGAGTTGCCGGAAGAAAGGGAAATGCTATGATTATAGAAAAACTGATGAAGCAGGCAGACTTTACAGAAGTTGAAAAAAGTATTGCTGCTTATTTGATGAAAAATGGATTTGATGTAAAAAATATGTCCATTCAGGCTCTGGCGCGTGCGACTTTTTCGTCGCCTTCTACTATTACAAGATTCTGTAGAAAGCTGGGACTGGATGGATATAAAAAATTTCAGATTCTGTTTTATTCAGAATATGAAGCATTTGCAAATCAGGGCGCAGTAGATGCGAACTATCCTTTTTCGGGGAGTGACTCTTTTGAACAGATAGCAAGGAAACTTGCACAATTAAATCATGAGACCATACGAAAAACATTGTCTGGATTCGATTATAACCAGCTGCACCGCATTGTGCGGCGGATGAGCAGAGCCGATATGATTAATATTTTCAGTGTCGGAACTTCTGCTACGGTAGCACTGGAATTTCAGCAGAAAATGTTGCGTTTTGGTAAAATAGTAAACTTGACGATGAGTTCCTGTTTCCTGCCGGGCTATGCACTGACAGCGACGGAGCACACCGTCAATCTTGCAATTTCCCAGTCCGGTGAGAACCGGGATGTGGTAGAAAGCTTAAAGCTTTTGAAAAAGAATAAACGCTACTGCGTAGGAATTACGGCAACCCCGGATAGTTCTGTGGCGAAAATGTGCCAGGAAGTTATTTTGGTGGATATCCAGGAGCAGTATTCCTATGAAGAAAAGATAGACACCTTTGCCGTATACAGTGCCTTTCATTTTATATTGGATTGCATGTTTTCCTTTTTGTATCAGCTTGATTATGAAAGCAATGAAAAGGAGACAAAGGAAAAGGCGTATTTCATAAAAGAAAGCAAAGAGCAGTAGCAGAAAGAATGTTGTCTATAGTTATGTAAACTAATCTGACTTGGAAGCATAGAAGTGAAAAAAGAAAAGAAAGGCGGGAAATAGAGATGTTTTCCATTTTTAAAAATAAAGAAAATTCCGCAGAAGAGAACCAGACACCGGTTCTGAAAGCATATCTGTCGGGAAAAGTAATTCCGATTGAAGAAGTAAAGGATGAGGTATTTTCCTCAAAGGCGTTAGGTGATGGACTGGCAATTGAGCCGGAAGGAAATATTGTTACCGCTCCGTGTGCCGCAACAGTATCTTTATTAATGGATGATTCCAGACATGCGGTTGGATTAACCTTATCAAACGGAGCAGAACTCCTGATTCATGAAGGAATCGATACCGTAAATATGCAGGGCGATGGTTTCCGCTACTTTGTAAAGCAGGGACAGAAGGTAAAAGCGGGCGATAAGCTTTTGGAATTTGACCCGGAGAAAATCAAAGCCCAGGGTTATGAGAAAACCTGCATTCTGGTATTTACCAACGGAGATGAGTACCCGGATATGAAGCTTCATACCGGAGTGGATGCAGTACAGAACGAGACCGTAATCGTAGAATTTTAACATTGGAACTTCCATAAAAAATAAAAGACACAGAAACTTCACAAATTTCCTTAGGAAAACTAAGGTACAACTAAAGTTCGTTTCCTATACTGTGTACAGAAACAAAGAAGAGCACACAGAAAGGAAGTATGAAATATGAAGAAAAAATATCTTATTATAATGTTAGGACTTGTACTTAGTTTTTCAACTTTAAACGGATGCGGAAACAATACAGCAACCGACACAGAGGTTTCTACAGAAGCAGAAGAAAGCGATACCTTATATGGCGAGGTCAGCAGCGTCAGTGATGATTCCATCACGATAGAGGTTGGAGCATACAGTTCCGATGACGGAACACTTACACTGAGCGGAGAAGAAAAGACCATAACCGTAACAGATGATACAACTATCAGCCGCCAGGGAATGGGTGGCGCACCGGAAAATGGCGAAGCACCGGAGAATGGTGAGGCACCGGGAAATGGCGAAGCACCGGGAAATGGTGAGGCACCGGAGAATAATGCCGACGGAACAGAAGTCAGCGAGACTTCTTCTGACAGCGACAGTAAGAATATGGAGCAGCCACCGGAGAAGCCGTCTGATGATAATAGCAGTGACAGCAATAATGGAAACGGAAATCAGCCACCGGAAATGCCGTCTCAGGAGATGAGCCTTTCGGATTTGTCAGAGGGTGATACCGTAAGCATTACCTTTGATGAGGATGGCAACGCATTGACCATTACCGTAATAGATGGCCAGGGCGGTATGCCGGGCGGCGGAATGAGCCAGGGCGGCGTAGATTCCTATGATGCAGTGACCGAATTTACCGAAGATACAGAGGTGGATGGAGAAAGCTATACTTCAGAGGGAACCGATGAAAATGCCATTCACATTTTTGACGGAGCCAATGTAACTTTAAAAATATTTCCGTTGACCGTACTTCAGAAGACAGCCAGGGCGGTGATAATTCCAGCTTCTATGGTGTTGGCGCAGCAGTTTTGAATACGGATGGAACCGCATATATCAGTGACAGTACCATAACAACCGATGCGAAGGGAGCAGCAGGTGTATTTTCCTATGGTGATGGCGTAACTTATGTGGCGGATACGGATATTACCACCCAGGAGGATACATCCGGCGGAATCCATGTAGCCGGAGGCGGAACCTTATATGCATGGGATTTGAATGTGGAGACCAATGGACAGTCCTCTGCAGCAATTCGAAGTGACCGTGGCGGCGGAACCATGGTAGTAGATGGCGGAAGCTACACCTCTAATGGCGTCGGTTCCCCTGCTATCTACAGCACCGCAGATATTACGGTAAATGATGCAGACCTTACAGCAAACGGTTCAGAGGCAGTCTGTATCGAAGGATTGAATACCATCCGTCTTTACGATTCCGATTTAACCGGAAATATGAGTGATGATGACCAGAATGACTGCACCTGGAATGTAATCTTATATCAGAGTATGTCCGGTGATTCTGAAGTAGGTAACAGCACTTTTGAAATGCAGGGCGGCAGCCTTACCGCAAAAAATGGCGGCATGTTCTACACCACCAATACAGAATCTACCATTACACTTTCCGATGTGGATATCACTTATGCATCAGACAATGATTTTTTCTTAAGATGTACCGGAAATAATAACCAGCGTGGCTGGGGAGAAAGCGGCGCAAACGGAGCTGACTGCCTCTTTACTGCCAGCAGCCAGGAAATGGAAGGCGATATCATCTGGGACAGCATCAGCCAGCTTGATTTCTATATGATGGATAATAGTACCTTAACCGGCGCAATCGTAGATGATGAGACCTATGCCGGAAATGGCGGTGACGGTTATTGTGCTCTTTCCATTGAAAAAGGAAGTACCTGGATTGTAACCGGTGACAGCACACTGACCACACTTTCCAATGCAGGAACCATTGTAGACGAAGATGGCAATACCGTTACCATTCAGGGTGAGGACGGAACCGTATATGTAAAAGGAACCAGTTCTTATACCATCACAGTAGAAACCTACAATGACAGCGCAGATATGTCCGGAGCAAGTACGCTTTCTAACTGGTCTGCTTATGAAGTGGCAAAACCGGAAGAACTGTAAAATAAAAGGAACTTGTAGAAGAGAGTAATATAAAAAGAATGATATAAAATAAAAAATGTATAGAACCAGATAGTTATTTCTTTTATAAGAAAATGGCTATCTGGTTTTTCACTGCCTTCTTAAGTTTTTCTCCCAATCAGCCGACATAATAAAATAGCAGGACATTTGATAAGACCGTGAAAATGGAGGAATTTCATGCGGATAGAACAGAATCAGAAAATGGATGCCAATGTAGTGGTGACAGGAAACGCCAGACAGGACAATGTGGCAGCTACGAAGAAGGACGCATCCATCGTAAGAATAGAAAAAGACAGAAAGGCAGACCGTCTGTTAGAGCAGCCGACTTATGGCAAGCCGGAAAAAGAGGGAAATGCCTTAGAGAAGATTAAAGAGCAGGCATCCAATCTGGACGCAACCCAGATGAAAAATGAGATGCTTTTTGCATCAGACCATACTACGGGAAAAGATGCGAAAGCAATGGAAGAGGATGGATTTTCCCTGACAGATACCGAGATTCCAACGGTAGTAACTGAGACCGATAAGATGAAGATGCGTCTGGCAAAGTCAGGAGAAGACATCAGCTATTTCGGGGACGGACTCAGTGATGCCCAGATTGAAGCAATGGCAGGAAGCACTGCAATGGCACAGCATATAGAATCAGCCCTGAATACCGTCAATATTCCGGTGACAGAGAATAATGTAAAAGATATTACAGAGACTGCCAATATGATGGAAGAACTTCATACACCGGATGAAGGAAGTATGAAATATATGCTGGATAATGAACTGCCGGTTACCACTGCCAATTTGTACAAAGCAGAATTTTCCGGAAGTGCAACCTATGCCGGAATCCAGCAGATGACAGACCTTGATTATGATGCATTAAAGCAGCAGATAGAAGCCGTGATATCTGAAAGCGGTATGGATGTAAATGAGCAGAATATGGAAAATGGCAGATGGCTCATTGAAAATGGTATTCCGCTGACTGCAGAGAATTTAGAAAAGTTATCCACCTTGCAGCAGTTACAGCTGCCGCTTGGTGAGGAAGAAATCGTAACGGTAGCGGCAGAGGCAATTTCCGATGGAATCCGTCCACAGGATGCCGTACTTTCCGGGGATGATTTCAAGGAGCAGGCGCAGGATGCGCTGGATGTCATTACCAATGTAACAGATGAGGAGCTTGCCTACGTGGTAAATTCCGGGGAACCGCTTACCATCGAGAATCTGAAAAAAGCAGCAGATGCAATTGATAAAAAGGATAGCAAAGTATCAACTGCAGCAGATAAAACTGCTTATACGAAAAGCGGATTAGACCTTCTGACTGCAAGAAGACAGTTAGAGGAAACCAGACTAAAAATGACCAGTGAAGCGAACCTTTCTTTACTGAAGAAAGGGATTTCCATCGATACGATGGAATTGTCTCAGCTGGTAGAAGAACTGAAAACACAGGAAAACGAATATTACAACAGACTTCTTTCCGGGGATGGCATTGCACCAAAGGAAGCCGATGTGGCATTGTTCCAGAATGTCATGGATACTTCCGAAGCATTAAAAGCGATGCCGGCATATGCCCTTGGAATCCATCCGGTAGATGAAACAACTTTGCAGAGTCTCTATGAAGATGGAGCTGCCTTAAAGGATACCTTTGAAAAGGCAGGAGAGCGTTATGAGACTATGATGACAGCACCTCGTCAGGACATGGGAGATTCCATTTCCAAGGCATTCCGCAATGTGGATGATATTTTAAAGGATTTAGGCCTGGAGACAAGCTATGGAAATCAGCGTGCCGTCAGAATCTTAGCCTATAATCAGATGGAGCTGACACCGGAAAATATTGCGGAAATGAAAGCTGCAGATGAAGAAGTGCAGAGGGCATTTGACCATTTAAAACCGGCAGTTGTGCGTACCATGATAAAAGAAGGCATGAATCCGCTGGATATGAGTTTTGAAGAGATAAATACCGTATCTGAGCAGATTCAGGAAGAACAGGGCATTACCGAAGAGGAAAAATTCAGTAAATACCTTTATAAATTAGAGCAGAATAAGGAAATCAGTGAAGAAGAACGCAGTGCCTATATTGGTGTATACCGGCTGATCCGTCAGGTGGAAAAAACAGATGGCGCGGCAATCGGAGCATTGCTGCAGCAGGGTGGAGATATTACATTGCGTGGACTTTTGACACAGGTTCGTTCCGCAAAGCATGGTGCCATGGATTATCAGGTAGATGATGATTTTGGCGGCGTGCAGACCAAGGAAGGCGCAGGCATTTCCATTACGGAACAGATTGAGGGAGCTTACCAGAAGAATAAGCTTTCCGATGTGAAAGACGGACTGGAACCGGAGAAGATTGCACCATTTATGGAAGATGAAAAATGGCTTTCCATGACACCGGAAGAGCTTGTAGATGCCATGAAAGAAGTGGAGCAGGAGAAAGAGACAGAGGCAGCTTACCGGAAGGAACAGGTACAGGAGCTGTCTCAGGCAGCGGCGGCACCACAGGAAGTTTATGAGTGGTTAGAACAGCTTGATATGCCGGCAACTGTAAACCGGGTGCTTGCAGCAGCAGATTATATGAACAACCGGAATCAGGTATTTAACCGCCTGTTTAAGATGGCAGACCGGAGTGAAAATCTGTCAGAGGAACTGGAAAATATCAAAGAAAAAATATTTTCCGATTTTGCAGAGGCAGTTAAGACACCGAAGGAAATGGCAGAGGCACAGCGGAAGCTGGCAGATACTGCAGAGAATGTCATGAAGACCATGATGATATCAGAGGACAATCTTACAAGCCTTGATTTGCAGGAACTGAAAATGATGCATACCCAGATTGCTTTGGGAAGTGCAGCAGCAAAAAAAGAAGAATATGCGATTCCGGTTCTGGTTCAGGGCGAGACCTGCAATGTGTCTCTTAAGATTGTCCGTGGCGAAGAAAAGAAAGGTCTGGTAGACATCGTCTTTGAGACAGACCGCTTAGGAAGAGTGGCAGCAGAGCTTCGTGCCGGCAAGGATAAAATTTCCGGTTATATTGCAGCAGAATCCAAAGAGACCACTGCATTATTTGAAAGCCACGCCAAAGAGTGGGAAAATCTTTTTGCACAGGAGCCGGGACAGGAAGTCAGCATCAGCTATATGACCGGGGAAATAAAGAAGGATGGAATCCGACATGATGCAGATATTTCTTCAAAAGATACAGACAAGCCGGAAGAAAAGAATTCTTCGGATACGGAAGTTCAGACAAAGACACTTTATGGAATGGCAGAAAGTTTCTTAAAAGCAGTTAAGTCCTTAGAAGGGTAGTCCGATATAGAATACATAAGACATGGAACGTCGATAGACCGCAA
The DNA here is from genome assembly GCA_050873725.1 of Roseburia sp. Lineage (GTDB taxonomy): Bacteria > Bacillota > Clostridia > Lachnospirales > Lachnospiraceae > Roseburia_C. The sequence continues at coordinate 1,929 of JBNMJI010000057.1, read as the reverse complement.
GGATGCGAGCATGAATGGAAGAAAGGAATTAAGATAAATGAAAGTTAACCATAACATGTCAGCGGTAATTACAAATAAACAGTTATTGCGTACAGAAAATAAAGTAACCGAAGCAATGGAGCGTCTGTCCTCCGGATTAAAGATTAATCATTCCAAAGATAATCCGGCAGGTATGGCAATTTCCAATAAATTAAATTTACAGATTGAAGGACTTGACCAGGCATCCCAGAATGCGTCTGATGGTATTTCTGTATTGCAGACAACGGATGGAGCCTTAAATGAAGTGACTTCCCTGATTCAGAGAATGCGTGAGCTTTCCGTACAGGCAGCCAGTGATTCCAATACACCGGATGATAAGAAAGCAATTCAGCAGGAAGTAGAAGAATTAAAGAAAGAAATTAACCGTGTCAGCAAGGACACCGAGTTCAATACCAAATCCTTACTGGATGGCAGCATCCAGCGAAGAGTATATGGAACCAATGCTACCAGAATGGCAGTATCCAGTAACGTAACCGCAGCAGATTATACCATAACAATCAATCAGGCAGCAGAAACTGCAACAAAAGATGCAGATATGGCTGCGTTTAACGATATGACAGCAACAATCGGAGCATCTGGTAAAATGAAAATCAACGGTTCATCCGTGGAAATAGAAGCAACCGATACCTACGAGCAGGTCTTTGAGAAAATCAGAACAGCCGGCGAGTTAGGAGAGACTACCGTAACAGCAGATGGCGGCAAGCTTTCCTTTGAATCCACTGCATATGGTGAGACCGGTAAAGTAGAAATCACAATCAGTGATGCAGCATTGGCGGCACAGCTTGGATTTAATTCCATGACACCGGCGGTTTCCTACGGAACCAATGCAGAAGTAGATATTCATGCGGCAGGAAGCGGATTTTCAACCACTGCAACTGCAGCAGTAGATGGTAATAAAGTAACCATTACAGACCGTGACGGATTTGAAATGTCCTTCCTTACCAAGAGTGGACTTGCGGCAGGAAGTACTGTAAAATTAGAAGTTACCGATATTGGAACCATGGACCTTCAGGTAGGAGCCAATGAGAACCAGACCATTAAAGTCGATATTCCGGAGATTGATACCGAGACCTTATATCTGGATGATTTGGATGTTACAACCGTAACCGGAGCAGACCGTGCAATCGTTGCATTAGATGAAGCACTGGCAAGAGTATCTTCCGTACGTTCCGCAATCGGAGCCTGCGAGAACCGTCTGGATTCTACCGTAGGAAGTCTCGATGAGACCAGCGAGAATATGACATCTGCACTTTCCCGTATTTCTGATGTAGATATGGCAGAGGAAATGACCAATTATACACAGCAGAATGTATTGTCCCAGGCAGCAATTTCCGTATTGTCCCAGGCAAATGACATTCCACAGCAGGTATTACAGTTACTTCAGTAATCAAAGGAGACTGTCATGGATAGTAGAACGAAGCAGGACTTTACCAGAAGGATTACCCAGAGTAACCGCAGTGAACTGGTAGTGGTCTTATACGATATCTGTTTTTCTTATCTTGAGGAAGCAGAAAAAAATCTGAAAGAAAAAGATTTTACTGCATACAAAGAAGCCGTTCGGAAAGCAGATGCAGTGATTGGAGAACTTCAGGCGGCATTGAATTTTCAATATGAACTTTCCGCACAGCTCTATCCGCTGTATTCCTATTGCAGAAGAGAGCTGATGCGTGGTATGTATCAGCAGAACGGCGATGGCATCGCCCATGCAAAAAGAGTTCTAAGCGGTCTGTATCAGGCTTTCTGCGAGGTTGCAAAGCAGGATACCTCAGAACCCTTAATGCACAATACCCAGCAGGTATATGCGGGTATGACGTATGGAAAAGAACAATTAAATGAAAACTTTCAGGAGTCAGATACTTCCAGAGGATTCTTCGCGTAAGAATCCTCTGT
>JBNMJI010000056.1:0-9287 GCA_050873725.1 Roseburia sp. | reverse complement strand
GGGTAAGATAGTAGCCACACTTTTCTACCAGTTCTGCTTCGGATTCAAAGCAATCCAAATCTTTTCCGATTTCAAAATAAGCCGGTAATTCTGCCTGATAATTAGTCAGAAGAAATCCGCCTGCGCCCAGTACATCAAAAATCCGTAGGGGCAGCCCACTCTTGATATTCGGAATTGTGAAGTTAAGATTAATCTTTGAATAACGAAAGACCTTCGGCATCTCCGACCAATAGTCTACCGAACCGCAATTTTTTACACGAAGCAAAGTATCCCCACCTGTATTTGTATAAAGGTTGACCGGGAACTTAGCCGCCAGTGCCAGCAATGCACGCTGTCTCTGCAAAGAAGCCGTTTTAAATCCCAGCACCGTTGTTGCAAATACCAGTCCTAAATCAGAAAAAGAATCCTTCGATTTCTTCAGTTCAAAATATTCCGATACACGCTCTAAGATATCCGCGGTCAGCATCGGTTCGATTATATTGCCGCCGCTGATATTAAGCTGTGCCTCCATGACAGCATCAAAGTAGCCCCGCAAATATTCCGGGAATCTTTTTTCCAGTTCATCGTAGCTGTTCTTCTCATATAAGTTTCCTACGAAAGAAATCTCGCCAGCAAAATTCCGAACTGCATTTTTTGAAGCATTCCCACTATCTTTCTCTGCCAACTGCATTTTATCCATAGTATCCTGTGCAAATAGCTCATCCAGACGGTTCGTATCCACCGCCAGCGGCAGATGCCAGATATGTTTTATGCCCATCCCCTTGAATTCCAGATAATTGGTCTTATCAAAGAGAAAAAAATAATTGCAGTCTAGAAATACATTCCGGTGATACATGCTAAGCAACGGGCTGTCGCAGCTCCAGGATACATACTTTATCCGCATCTGCTGGCATACTCCGGAAATCACTGCAAAATAATTAACCGTAAAGACAAAGTCATAGATTTTCTGCTGTAAGATGCTGCGTAAGCGTGTTGCAAACACTTCATCCTCATCGTAGCTTTCCAGTTCCTGCTCAATTACATCCACCTGATGTCCCATGGATTGGAATGTTGCAATAATATCTATGTAGTTGTAGGAATTCCATCGATAAACCAAAATATTCATGGGGTGGCTCCTTTTATTTTCATTGCCTTTTTATTTACAATTAGTATATAACATTTTTTCTTCTTGTCCAAATCTTTTCGCTATGTTAAAATGTGAAAAAGCATATATTATACAATCTATATGGCACTTTCTATAGTTCAAATCCGGTTCTGTTTAGAACCCAGCATTTCTGTATCTATCTATGCTTTTGATTCACCATTTAACTAAAAAAGCAGGAGCGATACAGTATTAAAATAAATGCTGTTATATAATAGCAGGTAGTCTTTTGCTACTGGATAGCACTTTTCTATCACCGCTTATCCTCCTGCCACACACAAGGAGGACTTGCCTATGACAGGAAAAGCACATGAAGTAAACGAAGCAACGAAACGCCCACCGGTAGCGAACCGCAAATTTAAGGACACTGTTTTCCGGATGCTATTTTCGGATAAGGAAGCACTATTATCCCTTTATAATGCAGTTAATAACAGTCATTACACGGATTCCGGTGCACTTGAAATTGTAACCCTGGAAAATGCCATTTACATGGGAATGAAGAACGATCTGGCTTTTATTCTGGATATGAATCTCTATCTATATGAACATCAGTCCACAATGAATCCAAACATTCCTCTTCGGGATTTATTTTACATTGCAGCAGAATACCAGAAGCTTGTAGACAAGAAATCTCTGTATTCTTCTGCCTTACAGAAAATTCCAAATCCCCATTTTATTGTATTTTATAATGGAAGCACACCGATAGATGATTGCTATACCAGCCGTTTATCAGATGCTTTTTATCATGTAACTGACAATCCATCGTTAGAACTTATTGTTACTACATTCAATGTAAACGCAGGACACAACACCGAGTTAATGTCCCATTGCCAGATATTAAAGGAATATTCCATTTATGTTGCAAAGGTTCGTTCCCTTGCAGAACAAATGCCTTTGGATGATGCCGTACAAAGGGCTGTCACCGAATGCATTCAGGAAAATATTCTGGCAGATTTTCTTAGGAAGAATCAGGCGGAGGTAATTGCTATGAGTATTTTTGAATATGATAAAGTTGAAGAAGAGAAAAAACTGAGAAAAGCGGAATTCGATGCCGGTGTTGAGCAGGGATTAAAGCAGGGTGTTGCCCAAGGGATTGAGCAGGGATTAAAACAAGGCGTTGAACAGGGTGTTAAACAGGGAATTACCCTTGGGCAGAAACAGGCTTCTACCGATACTGCCCTTCGTCTTTTAAAAACAGGAAAGTTTGATACGAAGGAAATAGCGGAACTTTGTAATCTTCCTTTAGAAGATGTTACCGCACTCATGAAATAACTTATATATTACATAAATATTTGATACCTATAGGACCTGCCATCGGCAGCTTCCTACGGATGCTTAGCAGCTACAAAAGAAACCCGCAGACCACCTGTTTTCAAACAGATAATCTGCGGGTTTCTTGCTATAAGCCTATCTATAATCCCATTTCAAATTCTATTTCTGGTTCTATCTATATTATATCTTCATTTATAACACTATCACAACATACCCAACTTTTCTGTTGCTTACTGGTACTTGCTGGTTGCCTTCAGTCGGGTCAGGGCACGGGATAAGGATGCTCTGGAATGATAGTATTCCTGGATGCTCTGCTTCTGCCGCATCTGCTCCTCTGCACGCTCTTTTGCTTCTCTGGCACGGGCAACGTCAATCTCTTCCGGACGCTCTGCGGTTTCTACCAGAAGCGTCACACGGTTGTTGACGATTTCCACAAAGCCCATACCAACTACTGCATATTCCCAATTTGCAGTACCTTCCGGCTGAAAACGCATTTCACCCTCGTCAATGGCAATGACCATGTCCTCATGGTGCGCTAAAATCTCTTTCTGTCCATCATATTCCGGAACAATCAGAGAACGGCATCTGCCGGCATAGAATACCCGGTTTGCTGCAATTATTCTTAAATAAAATGTATTTCCTGCCATACCTGTACCTCTATTCTAAAGATGATAGCTCTTATGCATTCTGGTGTTCCATCTCTTCTGCTTTACGAATGACATCTTCTACTGTTCCTACATTGAAGAATGCATTTTCCGGATACTGATCCATATCACCATCGATAATTGCCTTGAATCCACGAATGGTTTCAGATAATGGAACGTAAACACCCTTTACACCGGTAAAGTTCTCTGCTACATGGAATGGCTGAGATAAGAATTTCTGAATCTTTCTTGCACGATATACCAGTAACTTATCCTCGTCTGCCAGCTCTTCCATACCAAGAATTGCGATGATATCCTGTAACTCTTTGTATTTCTGCAGAATCTCCTGTACTTTTCGGGCTACCTGATAATGTTCTTCACCAACGATGTCTGCCTCTAAGATACGGGAAGTAGATTCCAGTGGATCTACTGCCGGATAAATACCCTGCTCTACAATCTTTCTGGAAAGTACGGTGGTCGCATCCAGATGTGCGAAGGTAGTAGCCGGTGCCGGGTCTGTTAAATCGTCTGCCGGTACGTAAACTGCCTGAACGGATGTAACAGAACCATTCTTTGTAGATGCAATACGCTCCTGCAATTCACCCATTTCAGTTGCCAGTGTCGGCTGATATCCTACTGCAGAAGGCATACGTCCTAACAATGCAGATACCTCAGAACCTGCCTGTGTAAAACGGAAAATATTGTCGATGAAAAGAAGCACATTCTGATGTTTCTCATCACGGAAATATTCTGCCATGGTAAGTCCTGTCTCAGCCACACGCATACGTGCTCCAGGTGGCTCGTTCATCTGACCAAACACTAAGGCGGTCTTCTCTAATACACCGGATTCCTTCATTTCTGTCCAGAGGTCATTACCCTCACGGGAACGTTCTCCAACACCGGTGAAAATAGAATATCCACCATGCTCTGTTGCAATATTACTGATTAACTCCTGAATCAATACGGTTTTACCTACTCCGGCTCCACCGAACAATCCAATCTTACCACCTTTTGCATATGGTGCCAAAAGGTCGATAACTTTAATACCGGTCTCTAAGATTTCTTCTGCCGGATTCTGGTCTTCAAATGCTGGTGGTTCACGATGAATGACCCATTCCGGTGCATCCTTCAGTGGCTCGCCACCATCGATTGCTTCTCCTAATACGTTGAACAGTCTTCCCAATGTCTGCTCTCCGACCGGAGTTTTTATTCCGCTTCCTGTCGCGGTTACTTCCATATCACGGCAAAGTCCCTCACTGGAAGCTAACATAATACAACGTACCGTATGATTTCCGATATGCTGTGCCACTTCCATGATGCACTTCTTATCGCCGTTTTTCACTTCAAGGGCGTCTTTGATTGCCGGCAATTCTTCGTCTTCAAATGAGACATCCACTACCGGACCTAACACCTGTATGATTTTTCCTGTCTTCATGAAAAAGCCTCCTTATCACTGCCTCTTTTTCCGTTTCTGAGCTTTCGCTCCTGCAATGACCTCGGTTATTTCCTGGGTAATTGCTGCCTGTCTTGCACGATTATATAAGATATCCAGCTCATGGAGCATGTCTTTGGCACTTTTGGTTGCTGCCTCCATTGCCATCATTCTTGCGTTCTGCTCGCAGGAATAAGACTCAACTAACGCTCCATAGATGAAACCAACTACATAATCCGGTACAATTCGATCCATCACTGCCTCCGGAGATGGTTTCAATGCCAGTTCCTCCATCGGAATATCTGCAGGCAGTTTCACGTTAAAGCTTGTTTTCTTCAGTGGGAGTAACTGTCTGATCTGCGTCTCCTCCTGAATTGCATTAACCATGCTGGTATAGATGATATAAATCTCGTCTAATTCTTCCTTCCGGTACAGTTCCAAAAGTTCCTCCGCAATATTTCTTGCACGGTTCAGTGTTGGATTCTGTACGGTATAGTGGAACTGTTTATCAATTTCAATTCCACGCTGTTCAAAATAGTGACGGCCTAACTCACCTAATACAAACAGTTTGTTATTTTTATGTGCTTTCAAATGCTCCTCTGCAAGCTTTAATACATTATGGTTATAGGAGCCTGCCAGACCCTTATCTGCCGTAATAACAATGTAACCTACCATCCGCTCTTCCGGCTTTTTTTCTTCATTGGTCTTAAAATAAATGTCCTCTATATCCGGAAGATGTCTTAAGATTCTGCTCATTTCCGACTGCAGGGTAAAGAAATAAGGTTCCGTGTCAGAAAGCATTTTCTTTGATTTCTTCAGCTTCGAAGAAGAAATCATATACATTGCATTGGTAATCTTCAATGTATCATTGATACTCTTCATTCGATCCTGAATTTCCTTTGCATTTGCCATAACAACACCTGCTCATTTCTATTGATTTCTACTGTCTTCGAATTCTTTTGCAGCCGCAATAATCTTATCGGTCAGCTCATCAGAAAGCACTTTTGTTTCTTCGATTTCCTTGCCGATTTCCGGATGCTTCAAATCCATATATTCAAGAATCTCATTCTGATACTGTTTTACATTCTTTGTTTCTACTTTATCAAATACACCATGATTTGCCATACACAGTGTCTCTACCTGCTCATGCAGAGAAAGCGGATTGCAAAGTGGCTGTTTTAAAAGCTCCATCAATGCTTTTCCATGCTGTAACTGTGCCTTGGTCATGTCATCAAGGTCAGATGCAAACTGGGTAAATACTTCCATCTCTCGATACTGTGCCAGATCGATTCGGATACTTCCGGATGCCTTCTTCATTGCCTTAGTCTGTGCAGCACCACCGACACGGGATACGGACAAACCAACGTTAACTGCCGGACGCATACCTGAGAAGAAAAGATTGCTCTCTAAGAAAATCTGTCCGTCTGTAATGGAAATGACATTGGTCGGAATATATGCGGATACGTCTCCTGCCTGTGTCTCAATGATTGGTAATGCGGTAATAGAACCTCCGCCCAATTCATCACTCAGACGGCTGGAACGCTCTAACAATCTGGAATGTAAGTAGAATACGTCACCAGGATAAGCTTCACGTCCCGGAGAACGCTCTAACAACAGAGAAATCGCCCGATATGCTACCGCATGTTTGGATAAATCATCATATACGATTAACACATCTTTTCCCTGATGCATAAAGTACTCTGCCATTGCAGTTCCTGCATATGGTGCAATGTACTGCATGGATGCAGGGTCACTTGCAGTTGAGGAAACCACGATGGAATAATCCATTGCATCATGTTTGGTCAGTGTAGATACAATTTTTGCTACACTGGATGCCTTCTGGCCGATAGCAACATAGATACAGATTACACCTTTGCCTTTCTGGTTAATGATGGTATCCGTTGCAATGGAAGTCTTTCCGGTCTGACGGTCTCCGATAATTAACTCACGCTGTCCTCTACCGATTGGGAACATGGAGTCAATGGATAAGATTCCTGTTTCCATTGGTGTATTTACTGATTTACGTTCTACAATACCCGGTGCTTCCTCTTCGATTGGACGATAATCATCTTCCTTAATCTCGCCCTTTCCATCAATCGGCTCACCTAATGCATTGATAATTCTTCCAACAAAGCCTTCACCTACCGGGATTCCGGCTTTCTTCTTGGTACGAACCACTTTGGTTCCTTCTTTGATTCCGGTATCACGGCCAAATAAAATAACGCCGATTTCATTCTGTCTGATATCCTGTACCATTCCTTTGACACCGTTATCAAATACAACGATTTCACCATACATTGCATGGTCAATTCCGTAAATGGTTGCAATTCCATCACCAACCCAGATTACGGAACCGGTCTCACGACTGGATTCATCCCAGTCAAATTCTTCTATCTCGCTCTGGATAATCGAGATTATGTCTGCAGCACTAATTGCGCCCACAGGCTTCACCTCCCTGTTAATTTTCTTTCCAACTGACGTAAGCGGCCTTCATAGCTTCTGTCATATTCTTTATGATGAACCTTAATGATATATCCGCCTAAGAGATTCTCATCTTCCTTTTCTGTCAGAACAATCTCACAGTCGGGATATTTCTCTGCAAGAATCTTTCTTGCCTCTGTTTCTTCTTCCGGCTGCGGTGTACCTGCACAGGTCAGCTCTGCACGCAGGATATGATTCTGTCTGTCCCAATAGAGATAAAATGCATCCAGGATATCTTTCATCTCTCCGATATATCCTAACCTGCACATTACTTTTGCGTAATTTACAAGTACTTTGGATAATCCGGCATCCTGATATACTTTCTCTATTACGGCATCTTTCTTATGTATGGAAATTACCGGACTCGTAAGAACCTTAAGCAGCTCCGGTGTAAGCTCATACAGCTCACGAAGGGCATCTGCTTCCTGTCTTGTGGTACCCAGCCGATACAATACCTTTGCGTTATTTACTGCTTCCTGTGTCATGAGCATCACCTGTTTTCATAATTTTCCGTGCAGCAATGACTGCCAGTTTGGCAATCTCAGCCTGAGCTGCCTGCTGTGCCTTTTCCTGCTCGTTTGCAATATCTTCCTTGGCTTTTTCTAACATATGCTCAGTCTCTTCTCGGGTTTTCTCTACCGAGCGTGCATGTTCTTCTTCTGCTCTTGCTCTGGCATCGATAATAATCTGGTCTGCCTCAGTTCTTGCATCGGATAAGCGTGCTTCATAATCTGCCTTTAATTTGTTGGCATCTTCTTCGCTTTTCTTTGCATCGTCGAACTGCTTCTTTACCATTTCTTCTCTTGCCTCAATCACGTTCATGACTCTCTGATAAAGAAATTTACGAAAGACTACATATAATACCAGCAGATTTACAACGGTCCATAAAATATTCCAAAAATTAATGCTAAGCATTTCCCGTACCTGCCTTTCTATAATCTTTCTTTATTATTTTAAGAAGAGGATGATTAACAATGCGATAACGAATCCGTAAATAGCAGTTGCCTCTGCCAACGCACATCCAAGAAGAAGTGATTTACTGATTTTGCTCTCTGCTTCCGGCTGTCTTGCAATTGCATCTACTGCGGATGATGTTGCTTTTCCAATTCCAAGTCCTGCTCCAATACCTGTTAATACTGCGATACCTGCTCCAATTGCTACTAATAATGTTGATGACATAATATGCACTCCTTTTCTTTTCTACTTTTTTGTTTCTCTTTTTGTTTTTTCTTCCCTATTCGGTTGCTTCTTTGACGAACAATGCGGTCAGAAATACGAATACATATGCCTGAATCAATCCGTCAAAAATGTCAAAATAACAGCTAAATACTGCTGGCAGAATTGCCGGTACTACCATTTTCAGCAATTCCATAATGACAAATGAACCTAATACATTTCCAAAAAGTCGCATACACAGCGACAATGGCTTGATAAAAATCTCCAGAATATTGATTGGAAGTACTACCGGCATCGGCTCTGCAAAACTCTTAAGCCAGCCCTTTGTTCCCTTTTTGCGGATACCCGCCATCTCAATCAATATGATACTCATCAGGGACAATGCTGCGGTAACATTCATATCCTTGGTCGGTGGTTTAAATCCCAGCAGACCGATTAAGTTGGCAATTCCGATATAGATTGCCACTGTCATAAGATAAGGAATATACTGCTTTCCATTCTCGCCTATGGTATCCCGGAAGAAGTTATTCAACCCGTTTACAGCCGTTTCCAGAATAATCTGTCTGCGTCCCGGATGTTCCACACTTAAGTTCCTGGTCAGGAGTATACACAGCACAATAACTACTGCCATGATAATCCATGTTACCACTACGGATTCATAAATGGGAATGCCTCCGAATATCGGAATTGTAAATACCGTTTCACAGTTCAGTTCTTCCATCAGGCTATTTACCAGAGCATCCATCTGTCTCACTTCCTTCTGCTGCTCTAAGGCATTTTTAAATCGTTAAAATTCTAACAAGAAAAAAATGCAAACGCAACCGTTTTCTTCCTGTGGAAATAGGTCTGACCAGTTGCTGTTTTTTCGTGTAAATATTCCATATTCCACTGCTGTTTTTGCCAATTTTTTGGTTGTTTTTTTGTGCAATTTGTACACTTGCGTCAATTTGTATATTTTGGCATTAAAAAAATGCAGAAATTTCCTGTTTTTTCACAAACATTTTCTGCATTTTTCTTATTCTTTATTAACTTTATACAATTTTAATAATTAGGCTTACTTCACCAATATTCCATGATGTTCTTCCATATATCCACCAAAAATAGCATTCTTATAGCCCATTTTTTTAAACGCTTTTACAGC
>JBNMJI010000055.1:0-9325 GCA_050873725.1 Roseburia sp. | reverse complement strand
TTGGTGGGCCGTTACCTCACCAACTAGCTAATCAGACGCGGGTCTATCTTATACCACCGGAGTTTTTCACACCAGATCATGCAATCCTGTGCGCTTATGCGGTATTAGCAGTCATTTCTAACTGTTATCCCCCTGTATAAGGCAGGTTACCCACGCGTTACTCACCCGTCCGCCACTCAGTCACTAAATCGTCATTCCGAAGAAATCGTAATAAAGTGCTTCGTTCGACTTGCATGTGTTAAGCACGCCGCCAGCGTTCATCCTGAGCCAGGATCAAACTCTCATGTTATAGTGTTTGTCCTTCCAGAAATCTAGCTTGGCTAAATATCCTAAAGTTTACTGTTTTAGGTCGCATTCTTCTATTAAATAGAGATGCTGTCCTGAATGATTTTGTAATCTTATCGATTACGTTTTTCTCAAAATCTTTCAAGGTTATTTCACTGTTCAGTTATCAAGGTTCTTTGTGTTTCGTTGCTGACCTGCAACTTTTACAGAATATCATGTCTGTCGGCTTTTGTCAACAACTTTTTTTATTTTTTTAATTCTTGTTTCCCGCCGCATCAGGTGTTCCCTGCGCGGTGGAGTTTTATAATAGCACGTCATTTTCGGGATGTCAACACCCTTTTTTCTGTTTTTTTACACACTTTTTTCAGATGGTTTGTGGTTCCTAACAAAAAGCAATAGATATTGTGGATTTCATTTTTTCATCCTACAATATCTATTTGTTGATATTTTTATGTCATTTTAAATTTTTTATACATTATATGCATTTTAGAAAATTCCGGTAAATATCTGTACCAGAAGATTATGCTGATAAAGGAATGCGAGGAACTCATTTTCTCCGATATATGTCACCAGCCGCGTGCCCAAATCTGTGGCTGCCATAATATGTATCAGATAAAATGCCACCCAGACTATAAGAAATCCTTTCACACCACCTGCCAACATTCCAAGGAACCGGTTGATTCCTTTCAGTACCGGCAGCTTTACCACCAGTTCCAGCACATTTAAAATAATATGAAGAATCAGATATACCACCACATATGTCACTATGCAGGCAATCAGGCTGATGATAAAATGTGCAATTTTTTCTGCCATCGCCTGATAGACTCCACTATCCATCAGTGCCTGATGGACTACGTCACTACCTGCCTCTGCTGCTTTATCCATAATTGCATCCAAATCTCCGCCGCTGATGCCACTTTCTTCCAGCTGCTGTCTGGTCTCTTCGGACTTCTCCTGTGCTTCCTGATTCAGCCGGTCCTGTGCATTTTTTTCCACATGCTCTAAACATTTCTCGGCGATTCTTTCATCCAGTGCTGTGTTTTCTTCTATATAAGTTGTAATCTTCGGTGCTGCAACCGCCACCACTGCAAGGGTGATAATCATTGCAAACAGGGAGAATATAATTTTCACAAATCCTCGGAAATATCCCTCTAAGGCACATACCACCAGGACTGCAATCACACATATCAATAACCAATTCACTTCAGTCTTACCTTCTCTGTTGTTCCTTCCATTATAAATACATAGCCATTCTGGCTGCCGTCCGAGATTACATCATAGAGCGGCGTATCAAATGTATAGGAAAATTTCTTGACACCATATGTATTGTAAATCTGACACTCTGTGGCGTTCCGGATACAGATTTCTCCATTTCCAAGGAAGTCCACATTTTCATAATCCATGGTAAAATCCTTGCTTAAAACATGTTTGCCACTGGTATTATAAATTTCCATATGCCGGTTCTCTTCCGTACTTTCGGAATCGGATTCCGCCTGCACGTCATTATTGTAAATGATTCCAATATAATTTTCGCTGGTAAATACGCTCTTTATCTCCTGATTCAGCGCAATTTCATCATCCGGCTCCGGCTTCTGGGTGCCGCTGAATAAAATAATTTTGGAATCTCCAAATGCCACAAGACGGTTGTTATCGGTAAATTCTATCTGCGGGATAATCACATCCGGATAGTCAAAGCTTCCTACCATATAATCAATCTCATTTTGTCCTACTGAACCAAAATTATAGAATTTGATTGTGCTGCATACTTCTCCATTATTGACCGTAAGCATGGACACTGCCAGCTTCTTTCCATCATTGCAAAGGGAAATATCCAGCGGATAGCCGCTTTTTTCTGTATAAAATGCTCCGGACACCAGATTTTTGCCATTTTTGTCATACATACGGATGTAATTCTCTCCGTCACTCTCCATCCATACTGCCACAACGCCCTGGTTGGCTACACTTATTTTGGAAATGTTCATAGGTGTCTCAATTTTTCCCTGCATTCCTGCCTGATTCATGATGTAGATTTCGGTTCCGCCCTTATCCGCCAATGCCACATAATCCTCGCAGACATCTGCCATTGGTTCTTTCATCTCATAGGTCTGGTTCCAGTACAGTTCATCATTGGCATCGGTATAAATTGCTCCGTCATTGCTGTACTTGATAAATCCTTTTCCATATGCAAGGAACTGGCTTCCGGCGGAATCCTGACGCTCCACGCTTTTTTCTACCGTGTAACTATTGTATTTCCGCAATTTCTGGAAAAAGAAAATTCCCACTGCTACAACAGCAATCAGTGCCAGCACCAGCAATATGATTTTCATTATTTTCAAACGATGTTTTCGTATTTTGGTATTCAGTTCTTCTTCGTCTGTTTCGATGGTACGAAACTGTGTTTTATCTGCCATTTCTGTTTCTTTACTCCTGCTGTTCTCTTCACTCTTCTATTGATTATAGCCTATATTCTGTGTTTCGGCATTACTTTTTTCTTATGGAAGTATTAATTTTTCGCCAACCTTGATGTTATCGACATCTTCAATTCCATTTGCCGCACACAAATCCGCCACATGGGAAGCATCCTGATATATCTTTTTGCTGATGGAAATCATGCTGTCTCCCGGCTGCACGATATAATAGCCCTGCTGGATGATGAGTTCTGCCTCCGACTGGGGCTGTGTACTTGCAGGTGCTGTCTGATTGGATGTGTTGCTCTGTGTCGTTGTGTTATCCGTTGCTGCTGTGCTATTCGTCGTTGCAGTGTTATCCGGTGCTGCTGCACTATTCGGTGCCGCTGTGTTGTCTTGTGCTACTGTGCTATCCAGTGTTGCTGTGTTGTCTGCTGCTGCATTCTGCTCTTCCGTTGGTTCTACCTGTCCTGCGAGGTCTTCGATTACCAGTTTTGTCTGGCTTTCCGTATCCGATGCAAGGTCTGTTCTTGATGAACCATTTTTCTGTTCCATGACGCTGACTGCAGTTTCCAATTTCTTCATTTTCTCATAATTATTAAACATGCTGATGCCTACTACTACAATTGCAATAACCACCAGAAGACCGCTTCCATAAACCAGCGAATGAAATCCCGGCAGTTGAAAATTCTTTTTCTGTCGGTTTAAGACCAGCTCCCGATAGCTTTTTAATGCCTCATCCCGTACTTCTTCCGGCTTCACTTCCTGAGGCGTATCTTTTCGTGAAACTATCATATATTCCTGCATCGCCAGATTGCGTTCATAATAGATATAGTAGCCTTCTTTTTTATGAACGGCTCCTTCTTCATATATGTAGAGCGTCTCTTCTTTTTCCAGGGAATCCGACAGCAGCAGGAGTCTATTGTTTCCCCCGAAGAAATTTTTCAATATCCGCTCCAGCTCCGGTGTCAGACAGGGCGTTGTTCCTTTCTCATCATAGAACCAGCCCAGCAGTGTACTTCCGTCAAAATAGCGTTTAATCAATGTACATATTTCTGTCCGAACCTTCTCCTGAAAGACCGGTGCTGTCCCACAATATGCGATTTCCGGCAATTCAAATGCTCCGTTTACATAGATATTCGTATTTTTGCCATGGGTTTCGGTTCTGCCTACCAGAATACATAGCCGCCGTTCATTCATTCCAAGAAATGCCGGATGCAGATAAGTGTATACATAATCTTCGATGAAAATATGTTTTTCGCCTTCCGGCGTCCCTATCTGACGGAAATTCCGGGGAAATATTACCGTATCCTGTTTTTTCTCGTTCGCATTTCTATTTTCTGGCGCCATATTTCCTATTGTGGTATTTCCTGCCGGTGCATTTCCTATTGCTACATTTCTTGCTGCGGTATTTTGAGCCGCGGTATTTTCTGTCGCTGTATTTCCTATTGCTGTAGTTCCTGTTGCTATATTTCCTGTTCTTGCCCGTTCTGCTTCTTCTCCTGCGATGCCTTCAGTTATTTCCTTCCGTTGTATAATCTCTATCACGTCTGCCGCCCCTTTCCTCTTGTCTTGGGACAACCATAACACAGAGGCGGCGGATTTTTTGCCATATCATGGATGGCGAAAAATGAAGTTTCTGACAGGTTTTTACGAAAAAAGCTGCCACTTTTTCAGTGACAGCTTTCCTTTTTGTCTTTTTTAGTTTTCTTTTACAAAGGCTTTTACCTTTTTGTAAATACTTTCTGCATCCAGTCCGTATTTTGCAATCAGTTCCGGTGCCGGGCCTGACTCGCCAAAGGTATCATTTACACCTATGCGGAGCACTTTGGCTGGTGCTTTCTCGCAAAGGACTTCACATACAGCACTTCCAAGTCCACCGATGATGGAATGCTCTTCTACGGTTACGACTTTGCCTGTCTTTGCTGCTGATGCAGCAACTAATTCTGCATCGATTGGCTTAATGGTATGGATGTTGATAATCTCTGCATCAATGCCATCTGCTGCTAACATTTTCTCTGCTGCTAATGTCTCGCTTACTTCCAGTCCGGTTGCAAAGATGGTAACATCTTTTCCTTCTTTTAAAACGATTCCTTTTCCGATTTCGAATTTGTAATCTTCGTTATCGTTAAATACAGGAATTGCAAGTCTTCCAAAACGAAGGTAAACCGGTCCTACATGCTCATATGCTGCTTTTACTGCAGCTTTTGCTTCAATATCATCGCTCGGATTGATAACTACCATTCCAGGAATTTCACGCATCAGCGCAAGGTCTTCTAAGCACTGGTGGGTTGCACCATCTTCTCCTACAGAGATTCCGGCATGTGTTGCACCGATTTTTACATTCAGGTGTGGATATCCAATTGCGTTACGCACCTGCTCATAAGCACGTCCTGCTGCAAACATTGCAAAGGAGCTCATAAACGGAACTTTACCACAGGTAGAAAGTCCTGCTGCAATTCCAGCCATATTTGCTTCTGCGATTCCACAGTCTAAGAAACGTTCCGGAAATGCTTTTTTAAAGATTTCTGTCTTGGTTGCGCCTGCTAAATCGGCATCTAATACTACAAGGTCTGTATGTTCCTTGCCCAGTTCTACTAAAGCATTACCGTAGCTTTCTCTTGTTGCAATCTTCTTTACTTCTGACATAATGCTTCACCTGCTTTCTTCAATTCTTCCATTGCCTGTTCATACTGCTCGTCATTCGGAGCTTTTCCATGCCAGCCTACCTGATTTTCCATAAAGGAAACTCCTTTTCCTTTGGTGGTCTTTGCAATAATCGCAACCGGCATCCCTTTTACTGTCTTTGCTTCTGCAAAGGCATTACGGATTTCTTCCATATCATTTCCATTAATATTAATTACATGGAAATTGAATGCTTCGAATTTCTTATCAATCGGATATGGAGAACATACATCTTCTACTGTTCCATCTATCTGAAGGTTGTTGTTATCTACGATTACGGTCAGATTGTCCAGGTGATGTGCGCCTGCCCACATAGCAGCTTCCCAAATCTGTCCTTCCTGAATCTCACCATCACCACACATTGCATATACATGGTAATCCTTATTGTCCATCTTGCCAGCCTGTGCCATTCCTACTGCGCAGGATAAGCCCTGTCCTAAGGAACCGGAAGACATATCAACGCCCGGAATGTGTTTCATATCCGGATGTCCCTGTAAATAAGAACCTGTATGACGCAGTGTCACAAGATCTTCTACCGGGAAATATCCCTTATGTGCCAGTACAGAATATAATGCCGGAGCCACATGTCCTTTTGACAGCACCAATCTGTCACGATCTGCCATCTTCGGATTCTTCGGATCTACATTCATTTCTTCAAAATACAGATATGTCATAATATCTGCTGCGGAAAGTGATCCGCCTGGATGTCCGGATTTTGCGCTGTGCAATGCCGTAACAATACTTTGTCTTACTTCATTTGCCTTTTTTTCCAACTCTGCATTCGTCATTTTACTTAACCTTTCTCATGAATAAGCTTGTTTGTATCCATTATAACTCCACACGTCCCTCTAACGCGCGAAGTAATGTTACCTCGTCAATGTATTCCAAATCCCCTCCCACAGGGACGCCGCTGGCAATTCTTGTGACCTTGATTCCGGTCGGTTTCACCAGCTTGCTAATATACATTGCTGTTGTCTCTCCCTCTAAGCTTGAATTGGTGGCGATGATGACTTCTCTTACGTCACCCTCCAACCGATGTATCAGCTCTTTGAGCTTGATGTCATTCGGACCGATTCCAAGCATCGGAGATATTGCCCCATGAAGTACATGATATACTCCTTCATATTTTCCAGTTTTCTCATAAGCTGCCAGATCCCTGGTGTCCTCCACTACCATGATTACGCTGTGATCCCGCTGGGGATTCTTGCATATCGGGCAGAGTTCATCATCGGTCAGGGTCAGGCACTCTTTGCAGTAGTGTATATTCTGTCTTGCATCTAATATGGAATGACTTAATTTTTCCACATTTTCTTCCGGCATATTCAAAATATGAAATGCCAGTCTCTGCGCTGACTTTGGTCCAATTCCCGGCAAACCGGAAAGTTGTTCTATCAGACGGCTTATCTGGCTACTGTAATAGTCCATTCTGTTTCCTCTTCTTTCTAAACATCATCGAAATGTCCGTTTCCGCCGGACTTCCGATTTTCGCTTTTCTTTAAGCTGATTAGAATGGGAATCCGCCGCCAAGTCCACCCATGCCGCCGGTAATCTTAGACATGGACTGCTGGGAATATTCTTCAATCTGGCGCAGCGCCTCATTGGTTGCTGCCATAATCATATCTTCTAACATTTCTACATCATCCGGGTCAACTGCTTCCGGATCAATTTTTACTTTTGTTACTTCTTTCTTTCCAGATACTGTAACTTCTACTGCGCCGCCACCTGCTGCCGCTGTTACTTCTTTCTCTTCTAACTCCTTAGATGCTTCTTCCATCTGACGCTGCATCTTCTGCGCCTGTTTCATAAGGTTTCCCATATTTCCCGGCATTCCACCTGGAAATCCTCCGCCTCTTTTTGCCATTTTTTCATTTCCTCCTGTATTTTATTCATCTTCAATGGTTATATCCATATTGATTATCTGTGATAAATCCACATAGGATTCTTCAAATGGGCGATTTGTCTGATTCTGCTGAATCTGAATCTCCACTTCTTTTTCTATATAATCAGAAATCGTCTGCTTTATTTCTTTTCTGTGGTCTTCCTCTTCCACATAGCCTGCTGCAACCGGGTCATCCAGCACGATCATCAGGCGGTCATCTCCACCCAGGCTCAGATGTGCCGACTTAAGATACGTTCTTACCACGCCGCTCATCTTCGGAAGAATGGAATTCCAGTTCTTTACAATCTGCTCTACATCTTCCGGAATCGCCTTCGGCATCGGTGGACGGCTGACAGGAACCGGCGCTGCCTGCTGCACCGGGGCATTGACCGGCGCTGCCACCGGAATACCCTGTTCCATCTTCTTTTCTAATTTTGCCAGCCGGTCTGTAATGGAATCCATGTTGGTTTCCATTTCCGGTTTACATAACTTTATAATTGCAATTTCTATTAAAATCCGCTTCTGGGAAGAATATTTCACCTGATTGGACAATTCCGAAAAAATCCGGATATAGCGCATCAGCACATCAGCTTCCACCAGCTGCGATTCTTCTTTTAAAAGTGCCATATTCTCTGAAGACATATCCAGCACTTCTTCCATATCTGCTGACCCTTTCAACAAAAGAAGGTTTCGCAGATACCAGGTAAAATCATTGACAAACTGTCCCAGATCCCTTCCTTCAATTACCAGTTCTTCTAACTGGGCAATGGCTCCTGCCACATCTTCCGCCAGTACTTTACGCAGTAATTTCGAAAAGACTTCTGTATCTACTGCACCAAGCACCTCTAACACATGGTCATAGGTCAGTTTCTGTCCTAAGTAAAAGGCAATGCACTGGTCTAACAGGCTTAATGCATCACGCATGGAACCGTCTGCTGCCTTGGCAATATAGCGGATTGCCCGTTCTTCTACCTCAACATTTTCCTTATCCATCAGTTCCATCAGACGATTCGATATGGTTTCGATAGAAATTCTCCGGAAATCATACCGCTGACATCTTGAGAGAATCGTAATCGGTATCTTGTGGGCTTCCGTAGTTGCCAGTATAAAAATGACATAGGAAGGCGGCTCTTCCAGAGTCTTTAACAATGCGTTAAAAGCTCCGATGGAGAGCATGTGCACCTCGTCTATGATATAAACTTTGTATTTTCCTTCTGTCGGGCGGTATGCTACCTCTTCCCGAATCTCACGGATATTATCTACACCGTTGTTGGATGCCGCGTCAATTTCTATGACATTCATGGAGCTTCCTGCTGCAATTGCTTTACAGCTTGCGCATTCTCCACAAGGGCTTCCATCTACGGGATGTTCGCAGTTGACTGCCTTGGCAAATATTTTTGCGATGGTTGTCTTACCGGTTCCTCTCGTTCCACAGAACAGATATGCATGACCGATACGGTCTGCCTTTATCTGGTTCTTTAAGGTTGTTACTATATGCTCCTGTCCTTTGACATCCGCGAATTCCTGTGGGCGGAACTTACGGTAAAGTGCCATGTATGACATCTATTCCATCCTCGCTTCTCTTAATCTCCAAAGCTGATTCCAATGGTCTTTGCTTCTTTAATCATCTGGCAGTTCGGGTCAACGGTCTTTAACTTGCCAGCCACATCCTTCAGTGGAACACGCTTTGTCTTATCATTAATCATTGCAATCATGTATCCGTAATCTTCGTCAATGATTGCCTGGGCTGCTGCTGCACCAAGCCGTGTACAGAGTGCACGGTCGTATGGGCATGGGCTGCCGCCTCGCTGGGTATGTCCCGGTACGGTTACACGCACTTCGGTGCCACTGCGTTTCTCAATCTGGTCTGCAATCTCGTAGGATACAGACGGATATTTGTAATTCTTTAATTTCTCTTTATATTCTTTCTTGGAAAGTGCTGCATCTTCCTTGGAAATAGCACCTTCTGCCACTGCAAGAATCGTAAAGCCTTTTCCTTCCTTGGTTCTCTTATCTATTGCTTCGATAACTTTATCAATATCATATGGGATTTCCGGCAGTAATATGA
>JBNMJI010000054.1:0-9346 GCA_050873725.1 Roseburia sp. | reverse complement strand
GGCTTCTGCTTCTTCACGCTGTATCCAAAGCTTCCAAGTTTCTTACCCAGCAGAAAATATTCTCCATGGGAATAAGTCACAAGCCCGCTCTGATTCAGTTCAAATTTACCTTTTTCATTCATATAGGAATCATCAACAGTAACGCCTACTACATCCGCTAAAAACATATCATGACTTCCAAGATGCAATATCTGGCTTACTTTGCATGCAATGTTTACCGGACTTTCTGCAATTCCCGGCGCCGATACCTGTGGAAGGTTCAGCAGTGTCAGATGCATGGCATCAAACTTGTCAACGTCACGGCCGGATTTTACGCCACAATAATCCGTGGCATAGACCAGATCCTTCGTCACAAGATTTACCACAAATTCGCCGGTTTCCGTGATAATTCCATGGGAATATCGTTCCGGACGGACGGATATGGAAAGCATTGGTGGATTCGTACATACCGTTCCAGCCCATGCTACTGTAATAATATTCGGTTTTTCTGCCGGTCTCTGGCAGCTTATCATAACTGCCGGAACCGGATATAACATATTACCGGGCTTCCATGTTTCCTTCGCCATTTCGATTCTCCTGTATAAGTTGTTATCTTTAAGCATTTACGCTTGCTGCAATCCTGCCATTAGTGCCGGAATCATCTGTTTCTTACGGGATACTACTCCCTTTAAGTAAAAGCTCCCTGATTCATCAGGCTCGCCAAAGCACTCCTTTAAAAGGCTGCCTGCCTGTGCTCCGGCGAAGATTACTTCTGAATTCTCATCCAGAATGTCCGTCAGCATCACAAATACGGCATCCAGCTTCTGCTCTCCCAATGCGATTTCCAGATATGGCTGTAACTTCTTCTTCGCCATACCAAGCTGTACCTCGCTCATTGCACTAAGCTGTGCCACACCAAAATCAAAGTCATCGGTATGGAAGGTCTTAAAGTCCTGATAAAACAGTTCTTCTGTTGTTTTTTTCTTAAAATCACTGCCGGCTTCAAACATCTTCTTCGCCAGTTCCTCAATATCTACTTCTGCAATCTCAGCCAGTGCTTCTGCTGCTATGCGATCTACCTGCGTGCAGGTCGGTGAGCGGAACATCAGAGTATCTGAAATAATTGCTGCCAAAAGAATACCTGCTGTCTTTTTATCAATGGTTGCACCCTTCTCCTGATACATCTGATAGATAATCGTTGAGGTACATCCTAACGGCTGATTCCGGAAGAATACCGGAGCAATGGTCTCAAGGCTGCCCAGTCGGTGATGGTCAATGATTTCTAAGATTTCCGCATCTTCAATTCCATCTACTGCCTGGGATTTTTCATTATGGTCAACAAGGATAACCTGTTTTTTCTGCAAATTCAAAAGATTTCGTCTGGAAAACATACCAACATATTTTCCATTTTCATCTAATACCGGGAAATCACGATGACGTACTTTAGACATAGTCTCTTTCACATCATCCACATAGTCCTCTAATTCGAATGTAATCAGATGCTCTTTTTTCATAATATATTTAATCGGCATACTCTGATTAATCAAACGTGCTACGGTAAATGTGTCATATGGTGTGCTGATGAGCATACAGTCTTTCTCTTCCGCAAGCTGTACAATGGTCTTTGTTATCTTCGCTCCGGAACAGACAATGACACAGCTTGCATTCATTTCCAATGCACAAAACTGTGATTCATAACGGTCTCCTAATATAACCATATCATCATCTTCAATATACTGCTCCATCATATCCGGTGTGGTAGCCGCAACAACGACCTTACCTTTTACGAAATAACCGTGCTCATTTCCCGTTACAAGGGTTCCATTTAAGGTCTCTACAATATTCTTATACTGTGTCCGGGCAGTTGCCAGAATCCGGTTGTCCAACACATCCATATAGGATTTTGCAATATCACTGGTAACAACCATTCCCTGCAAATTATTCTCACTGTCGGTAATCGGCAAGGATACGACGTCTAAATTCTTCATCAGTTCCCATGCCCGCTTAATGGAAATGTGGCTGCTGACTCCTTCCGTTCTACGATATTCAATATCCTTAATCTGCGCCCCAACATCCGTTACCAGTTCCGGTTCCGGCACATCAAAAAATTTTAGGACATACTTCGTCTCTTCGTTCATATGTCCTGCTCTTTTCGGTATAAAAATACCGTCCTCTGTTTGATTTTTTAATTCTGCATAGGCAATCGCTGCACAAATAGAATCTGTATCCGGATTCTTATGCCCGATTACCCATGTCTTTCTCTTTCCCTGTGTCATACAATTCCTCGTTTTATTTACTGCTTAAAAATTAAATACTCCAAGAGAATATAAGATAAATGCCACCAATACTACAAAGTTGATAATGGAAAACCAGGTTAAACATTTTGCATAACCTTTTACAGTATTTAAGCTCTTCTCCAAAGTATCATTTTCCTCTAACTTAACGGTAAGCTCTTTGATTAAGTCCTGCATGTTGCGGTAGCATTTTACATCTTCGGTATGTATTTTCTCAGCCAGTTCTAATTTCATACTGTCTAACTGCTGGGAAATCTCCTGCAAAGATGCCTGCATCTGTGCAGTCTGCTCTGCGGTTCTTCCGGTGGAATCATTTACATCTTCTGCAATCTTTTTAGAAAGTGCATTTAACTTTTCTTCTACACGGTTAATCATTTCTTCCATCTGACCGTGCACTCCGGTAAGAAGAACATCTGCTTCTGATTTGCGTGCATTTAAAACATGCTGCAGTTCTTTTGCTTTTTCTTCTCTTTCATCTACGATATTCTGTAATTCCTGCACTTTATCTTCTTTCGTAACAAGCAACGCCTGAAGCTGCTTTGCTTTTTCACGGAATTCATCAATCTGCTTTAATAAGAAATCTTCCTTATCCATTCCTTTATCCACCTTACTGTTTGTCCTCTCTGACTTATTGTGCTGTCCGTTCTCTTTTAACGAAGGAGCTGCCTTTCTGGCCTCTGTATTTTTTATCTGTACCTTCTGCTGTGGAACCGGTTCTTTTCTGCTCCGTTCCGGTGTCCCATAACTCTTCGCATTTTTACGGTAAAACATAGTCTTCAGCACATCAAAAAAGCTTTTCACTACCGTCTTCCTCCTGCGGAATCTCTTCCATTCAAATTACTGCTAGACACATTCTATCATTTACCCTGTGGTTTGTCCAGCAAATGCTCAACCAGTGCCTTCTCCTTTGGGGTCAAATCTGCATCTGCCAGCAAATCAGGTCTTCGTTCCATGGTTCTTTTAATGGATTGTTCTCTCCTCCATGCTTCTACTTTTGCATGGTCTCCGGAAAGTAAAATAGCAGGAACTTTCTTTCCCATCCATTCTTCCGGTCTGCTATACTGCGGATACTCCAATAAATTTCCTTCAAAGGATTCTGTAGTTCCGGATTCATCATTTGCCAGCACACCCGGCACCATACGGGAAATTGCATCCACCATAACCATTGCCGGAAGTTCTCCACCCGTTAATACATAATCCCCAATCGATACATAATCTGTCACAATTTCTTCTAATACACGCTCATCAATGCCTTCATAATGCCCACAAAGTAATACCAGATCTTCTTCCTTTGCATAATCCTTTGCCATTTCCTGCTGAAACGTATGCCCCTGCGGTGTAAGATATACAGTTCTTGGTTTTCTTCCAATCTTCTGTGCTACTGCCTGCCACGCATCATAAATCGGCTGTGCCTGCATTACCATCCCGGCTCCGCCACCATACGGATAATCATCTACTTTTTTATGGCGGTCTAACGTATAATCCCGGATGTTAATGGTTTCTATATTTAAAAGTCCTTTTCCAACTGCTCTTCCGATAATACTGGTATTCAGTCCCTGCTCTACCATATCCGGAAATAATGTTAATATATGAAAATTCATTTTGCTACCTACTTCTTATTAATATCACGAAGACCATTTAAAAGATGTACTGTAATCGTACCTTCCTCTATGTTGACATTTTTTACACAATCCTTAATTGCCGGAAGTAAAATATCCTCTTCCCCATCTTTATGCAATACATAAATGTCATTTGCACCGGTCTGAAGTACATCCTTTACCTCGCCTAAATCCTCTCCGTCATCTCCAACTGCTTTTAATCCAATCAAATCCGCCACGAAATATTCATTTGGAGCCAGCTTTACGGCATTTTCCCTTGTTACATAAAGTCCTCTGCTCTTGTACTTCTCTACATCATTTATATTATCAAATTCTTTGAATTTTAATATTACCAGGTTCTTAAAGAAGCGTGCCTGTGTAACCTGAAGCTCTATCGGCTCTTTTCCGGTATCCAAAAATACCTGCTTCAGCTTTTTAAAACGCATGACATCATCTGTCGTCGGATATACTTTTACTTCTCCACGCACACCATGTGTATTGGTAAGTACACCTACCTGCAGCATTTCTTCTTTCCAGTCTTCCTGCACTTTCTTCATATCTTATCCTCTTTCTCTTATACTGCCCGTTCTTTGGGCAAACCTAAATTTAATTATACAAAAGAAGCGTAGCTGTCGCAAGTAAAAAATAGCTGTTGCAAGTAAAAAAGGTAAGATTCTTAAGAATCTTACCTTCTAACACTCTCTTATTATTTTTTATTATAAGAAACACCCTTACAAGTTATTCTTATAAATTAAAGTTTTCTACATTTCTTACCTTTGTAGCGTCGGTTGCGGTAATCTGCTGGATTCCACTCTGCTCAATGTTCTCTCCTACAAAGAACTGATACTGCTGCAGTACCTGATCTTTCTGCATATCGGATAATGCCTTCTCAACATCCAGGCTATGTATATCACTTTCAGCACCTTTCATCTCATAGGTACGATCCGGCTGATACTGTGCCGCATAATCTGCTGCTCCAAAATCCTGCTCTCTTCGTACCGGAGTCTCTAAGGTATCATTCTGCTGCTGTCTCGACGGATTGGCATCTGCTGCCGTCTTAACAACCGGTGTATCCTCTACTGCATTCCGGATATTCTGTATGCTGTTGTAATCGTAAAATCCCGCATTGGGACGAATTCCTGAAATATTCATAACGATCACGTTCCTCACATCATAATTATCTGCTATTAATTTTATCGGATAAATTCAGTAAAAATTAACCCTTTTCTCTAAAAAGATTTTATTTCTATTTATCCAACATTTTCTTTAACTCATTCATAAAGGTATTTACGTCCTTAAATTCACGATATACAGACGCAAAACGAACATAAGCTACTGCATCTAAATCTTTAATCTTATCCATCAGAATCTCACCAATTACAGTACTTGGGATTTCCTTCTCTTCCCGATTAAAAATCTCTGTCTCCACTTCATCAACCAGTCTGGTAATCTGTTCTACCGATACCGGTCTCTTGTGGCAGGCACGAAGTACACCCGCTTCAATCTTGGAACGGTCATACTGCTCTCTGCAGTTATCTTTCTTTATTACAATCAATGGAATTGTCTCAACCTTCTCATAGGTTGTAAAACGTTTTCCACAATCATCACATAATCTTCTCCGGCGAATGGAGTTATTGTCGTCTGCCGGTCTTGAATCAATTACTCTGGTATTTTCACTGCTACAAAATGGGCACTTCATCTTTTTTCTCCTATTCTAAAAACTACGCAAAACACGCTTTGCAAGTTTCGCGTAAATAATACCATTTTTCCGTCACCAAACATTCGTAAAGAACTGCCGATAACAGATTTTACAAGTATTGGTCGTACTATTTTCAGTATAACTTTCTCGTATTCTTATGTCAACTAACTTTTCACATCTTCTACACAGACATCTACCAGAATAATATCCGGTCCAATCCGCACCACACGTTTCCACGGAATAATATATTCACACGCCGGACAAAAAATGCAGAAAAATTTTCCCGGCGCAGCTACAACCAATGTGCAGATTCTTCCATTGCATTCATCCAGTTCCAAATCCACAACATTTCCCAGGCAGCAACAGTCTGCGATATTAATCACCTGTTTTTCACACAATTCACAATAGCGTATCATGTGCCTGCCCCACTGTGCCTTTTCTTCTATTTATACTATGCCGGATTTTTCAAAAGGTTCCTTATACGTTGAAACGGAATAAAATAATATCGCCATCCTGAACGACATATTCTTTTCCTTCCAGTCTTACCAATCCCTTTTCCTTTGCTGCTGTCATGCTTCCGCACTCAATCAGATGATCATAGGATACTACCTCTGCGCGGATAAATCCACGTTCGAAATCAGTATGAATCTTTCCTGCTGCCTGCGGAGCCTTGGTTCCTTTGGTAATAGTCCATGCTCTTGTCTCATCTTCTCCAGATGTAAGGTAGCTGATAAGTCCTAACAATTTATAACTTGCTGCAATCAGTTTCTCAAGACCGGATTCTTTTAATCCAAGGTCCTCTAAGAACATTGCTTTTTCATCATCATCTAATTCTGCAATTTCCTGTTCAATCTGTGCACAGATAACGAATACTTCGCTGTTTTCTGCGGCTGCCTGCTCTCTTACTCTTGCAACATGCGGATTGTTTGCGCCATCATCCGCCAGGTCATCCTCACTTACATTTGCTGCATAGATAACCGGTTTTGCAGTTAATAAATTATAAGATGCAAACCATGCCTGCTCGTCTTCATCATCACTTAACGGATAAGTCTTTGCCATCTTTCCTTCTTCCAGATGTGCCTTTAAGGATTTCAAAAGTGCCTCTTCTTTTGCAAGAGTCTTGTCCATTCTTGCCTGCTTGGTAACTTTTGCAATTCTTCTCTCTAAGATTTCAATATCAGAAAAGATAAGCTCTAAGTTAATGGTCTCGATGTCACGAACCGGGTCAATGCTTCCATCTACATGGACTACATTGGTATCTTCAAAGCAACGTACAACATGAACGATTGCATCTACTTCACGAATATTGGCAAGAAACTGGTTTCCAAGTCCCTCTCCTTTGCTGGCTCCTTTTACAAGTCCTGCAATATCTACAAATTCAATGACTGCCGGTGTTACATTCTTGGAATGATACATCTCGCCTAATACCTTCAGGCGGTTATCCGGTACAGTTACGATTCCCACATTCGGGTCAATGGTACAAAACGGATAATTGGCTGATTCTGCGCCTGCTTTGGTCAGTGAATTAAATAATGTACTTTTTCCTACGTTTGGTAAACCTACGATTCCGAGTTTCATTTTATCTTTTACCTGTTCGAAATCCCACAATTTATCAGGGTTTTCGCCTTTCTATGTTATTTTACTACATAATTTATCATGCAAATTTTTAAGCTGTATCAAATCTTTTCTGCTATGTAAACAGAAAGAGTTTGATACAGCCTATTATTATATCATAAGTCTTATTATTTTGAAACCATCAAATTGTTATAAAATTCCTCTGATTATAGATTGAAATGCCTGGTTCTTTTTATGTTTCTCTTTCCCTTTTATCCTCATCCTTCATTCTATTAATTTCATCCATATAACCGGCAGTTACAATACCTGCTGGTAGTGCCACAATTGCAATACCAAAAATTGAAGATAACATCGTAATAACTTTTCCTGCAGTTGATACTGCGTATATATCTCCATAACCTACCGTAGTAAGGGACACTGTTGCCCAGTAAACTGCATCAAAAAATTTAGGGAATGTATCCGGTTCCACATTATAAACAACCAATGCTGAAACTAAAATATAGCCAACTGCAAGACCACCCACTACCAAAAGAGATTCTTTTTGTTTCTTAAACACATTAATAATTATGCCTATACTCTTTGAATATCGTATTGCCTTGAATATTCTTAACACTCTAAACGTTCTAAATAATCTAAAAATTTTAAATAATTTAAAACTGCTATTTAGAACAGTTAATGATGGCAAAATTGATATTAAATCTACTATTGCCATCGAAGTCAGCGGATATTGGCAAAATGAAAGTTTTCCCTTTTTCAACTTAAAATCTGCCGTAATTAATCTAAGCAAATAATCTATTATAAAGATTACAACTGTTATCCTGTCCAATGCTGAAATAATTGAATTTTGACTACGAATTGCTAATGGAATAATACTGATAATTATTACAATCATCATGAAACCATCATATATTTTACTTATTGCATCATCCTCATTTGCTACTTCAATTATTTCGAATAAACGTTTTCTCCACAATTCTCTCATATAATGCACTTTCTATACTTATATTATCAAGCATTCTTTTCCTGTTTCATTATAATCCATTCGCCCTTTTTATTAGAGCCAATACGACGAATCACACCTTTTTCAACCATAGTCTGCAATGCCCTCTTAACCGTTGAATCTGAGCATTTCAAATGCTGTGCCATCTCACTACGCGTTAGGTCCGGTTCTTTTTGCAAAAGTTCTATTATTTGTTTTTCTCTTTCACCCAATTTTATTGGGTC
This sequence comes from Roseburia sp., assembly GCA_050873725.1. Taxonomy (GTDB): domain Bacteria; phylum Bacillota; class Clostridia; order Lachnospirales; family Lachnospiraceae; genus Roseburia_C. Next base: position 977 of record JBNMJI010000054.1, on the reverse strand, counting down.
ATTTATTAGGTCATTTATCGGGTCACCATGACCCAATAAAAATTTTCCACTAATGTGCATTTCTCTATTATGCAATTCATTTTTTCCGTTCAGTAACAGATTATCTAAGAATTTTTCCAGAAACTCCGTTGTTTCATAGATTCCTTCTTTTATATTATTGTAATTTGCACGAACCAATGCGTTTCTAAAATACCATGAATTTTCCGCAAACAAGTCATTCTCTGCTTTAAATCCCAGCATTCGAAGATACTTAATAAAAAATACCGCAGTTGTCCTGGTATTTCCTTCTCCGAAGACATGAATCTGCCACACTCTTGAAATAAACATTGCCAGATGATGAATGGCTTCATCCATAGTCAGTCCATTATATCTGAACTCCCTTTCCTGCGAAAAATCATATTCTAAGGCTTCTCGCAAATCCAATGCCCCACCATAAGAAACGGTATCTCCATCCAGTACCCATTCCTTCTTCGTGATGTTATAATCACGTATTTTTCCGGCATGTGAATATATCCCCTTAAACAGTTCCCGGTGAATTGCTATATATTGCGTTGGTGAAAATGTAAATGCTTTTTCAGAAAGCAGCTTTGCTATTCTTGCTGATACTTTATCTGCTTCTTCTGTTCTTGCTTCATCTTCTAATCTGCCGGCTTTGTTTTCATAATAGTTATTAATCAATGCACCAGCTTCATCAACAGAAATTTCACCAGCAATACTCTTTTTTGCTGTTTCATATAAATATTCAGATGGTTTTAATCCATCCACATCCTGTAATCCAATCGCAGCTGACCACGCCTGCCCCAGTTCTTTTCTGGTTGGAGGGAGATTTCTAATATATTCCTCAAATGGATCCCTTCTGATATCTCTCATGCAATGTCTCCTCTCTTTCACGAAAAAAGGAATTATTTTATATATAAAACCATATCAAAAATTCCTTATTTTTTCAAGATTTGCAGATCAGGCGGTTAAATCAAATG
>JBNMJI010000053.1:0-9554 GCA_050873725.1 Roseburia sp. | reverse complement strand
GGATATGGTACTTGGTATTTACTGTCTGACACAGGAGAGACCCGGTGCAATCGGTGAAGGTAAGTACTTCAAGAGTGTAAACGAAGCAATTCTGGCATATGAGAACCAGGCACTGACCTTACATTCCAGAATCCATGTGCGTGTTCACAAGACAATGCCGGATGGAACTGTTAAGACTGGTGTGGTTGAGTCAACACTGGGAAGATTTATCTTCAATGAAATCATTCCTCAGGACTTAGGTTTCGTAGACAGAAGCAAGCCTGAAAATGAACTGGTACTGGAAATCGATTTCCACGTAGCAAAGAAACAGTTAAAACAGATTCTGGAAAAAGTTATTAATACACACGGAGCAACCAAGACCGCTGAAGTATTAGACGATATTAAGTCCATGGGTTACAAGTACTCTACAAGAGCAGCTATGACCGTATCTATTTCAGATATGACGGTACCGCCTCAGAAACCGGAAATGATTGAAAAGGCTCAGGATACGGTAGACCGCATTTCAAGACAGTACAAACGTGGTCTTATTACAGAAGAAGAGCGTTATAAAGAAGTTGTTGAGACATGGAAAGAGACTGACGATGAGCTGACAGAAGCACTGCTTTCCGGTCTGGATAAATACAATAACATCTTCATGATGGCAGATTCCGGAGCCCGTGGTTCTGATAAACAGATTAAACAGTTAGCAGGTATGCGTGGTTTGATGGCTGATACAACCGGTAGAACAATCGAGTTGCCTATCAAATCAAACTTCCGTGAAGGTCTGGGAGTATTGGAGTACTTCATGTCCGCACATGGAGCTCGAAAAGGTATGTCCGATACTGCGTTACGTACCGCCGATTCCGGTTACTTAACCAGACGTCTGGTAGACGTATCACAGGATCTGATTGTTCGTGAATCTGATTGTTGTGCAGGCACAGGAAGAGAGATTCCTGGTATGTATGTCAAAGCATTCATGGATGGAAAAGAAGAAATCGAAAGTCTTGAAGAGCGTATTACAGGAAGATTCTCCTGTGAGACAATTTGTGATAAAGATGGTAATGTGCTTGTAAAAGCAAACCACATGATTACACCGAAACGTGCTGCAGCAATTATGAACAAGGGTGTAGATGAGAACGGAGAACCATTAACCAAAGTTAAGATTCGTACCATTCTTACCTGCCGCTCCCACATCGGAGTTTGTGCTAAATGTTACGGAAGCAACATGGCTACCGGTCAGGCAGTACAGGTTGGTGAAGCAATCGGTATCATCGCAGCTCAGTCTATCGGAGAACCTGGTACACAGCTTACCATGAGAACATTCCATAACGGTGGTGTTGCCGGTGACGATATTACACAGGGTCTTCCTCGTGTCGAAGAGTTGTTTGAGGCAAGAAAGCCTAAGGGACTTGCAATCATCACAGAATTTGGTGGTGTTGCAACCATTAAAGATACTAAGAAGAAACGTGAGATCATTGTAACTAACAATGAGACAGGTGAGACTAAGACTTATCTGATTCCTTACGGTTCCAGAATTAAGATTATGGATGGCGCAGTATTAGAGGCTGGTGATGAGCTGACCGAAGGTTCTGTAAATCCACACGATATCCTTAAGATTAAGGGAGTACGTGCCGTACAGGATTACCTGATTCAGGAAGTACAGCGTGTATACCGTCTGCAGGGTGTTGAGATTAACGATAAACATATCGAGGTTATCGTTCGTCAGATGTTAAAGAAGATTCGTATTGAAAATAACGGAGATTCTGAGTTCCTGCCAGGAACATTAGTAGATAATCTGGATTACGAAGAGATGAATGAGCAGTTAGAGGAAGAAGGCAAAGAGCCGGCAGAAGGTAAACAGGTATTACTTGGTATTACCAAAGCATCTTTGGCAACCAATTCCTTCTTATCAGCAGCATCCTTCCAGGAGACAACTAAGGTTCTGACAGAAGCAGCTATCAAGGGCAAGATTGACCCATTGATTGGTCTGAAAGAGAACGTAATTATCGGTAAGCTGATTCCGGCTGGTACTGGTATGAAGCGTTATCGTAACATCAAGCTGAACACAGATGTAAACGAAGAAGAAGAAATCTCATTTGATGATTTTGACGGATTCGATGAAGCACCTGCAGCAGATGGAATCGAAGAGACAGAAGCAAAAGAAGAAGTAACTGCTTCTACAGAAGAATAATGTACAGTTCGAAGAACTGATACAAATACAGGAAGGGAAGCTCTGGCTTGATAGGTCGGAGCTTCCCTTTCGAGTTAGCGGTTCTTTTAAGTTTTATACAGATGGTAGAATAAATGAGGAATAATCCAATGAAAGTAATCGTAGCAATAGATTCATTAAAAGGCAGTTTAAGTTCTTTAGAGGCAGGAAAAGCAGTAAAAGAAGGCATTAAAAAAGCAATACCAACAGCAGAAGTTATGATAAAGCCGGTAGCAGATGGTGGAGAGGGAACGGTAACAGCTTTGACCACCGGATTGCGGGGCAGTCTGGAAAAGGTATCGGTAACAGGTCCCCTTGGACAGAAGGTCGAGGCAGTATATGGTATCCTGCCGGATCAAACAGCAGTAATTGAAATGGCAGAAGCCGCCGGACTGCCGCTGGTGCCGGTGGATAAAAGGAATCCAATGGAGACCACTACCTATGGTGTGGGAGAACTGATAAGCCATGCTATGGATAGAGGCTGTCGTAAGTTTATTGTTGGAATCGGCGGCAGTGCCACCAATGATGGCGGTGTTGGAATGCTGCAGGCTTTAGGTTGCCATTTTTATAAAAAGGATGGAACAGAGGTAGGCTTTGGCGCAAAAGAACTGAATGACCTGGAAAAAATAGATACGGAAGTCTTGGATAAGCGGCTGAAAGAATGTACCTTTGAAATAGCCTGTGATGTAACCAATCCATTGTGTGGTACAACAGGAGCCAGTGCTGTGTTTGCACCACAAAAGGGCGCAGACGAGGCTATGGTATTAAAACTGGATGCGGCATTATCTCATTTTGCTGATGTGACGGATAAGGCTTTAAGCGTAGACAACCGGAACATGCCGGGAGCAGGAGCGGCAGGTGGACTGGGCTTTGCGTTTGCATCCTGTCTGGGTGGCAATTTACGTCCGGGCGTAGAAATTGTATTAGATGCAGTATTGCCGGAAGAAGAATTAAGTGAAGCCGATATCGTAGTGACCGGAGAAGGAAGATTTGATGGACAGACTGCCATGGGAAAAGCACCGGTTGGAATTGCAAAACGGGCAAAAGGAAAGGGCTGCATGGTACTGGTATTTGCCGGCAGCATTGAGCCGCAGGGAGTTCGGAAAGTGCAGGATGAAATGCAGCTTATCGATGGAGCATTTCCAATTTTACCGGGTGTGATTACATTAGAAGAAGCCATGCAGGAACCAGTGGCATATAAGAATATGAGCTATACGGCAGAGCAGGTATTTCGGGTGCTTGGGAACTGTCAGAAATTATAAAATAATTTCTATGCCAGCTCTTCATACCCTAGTTCATAGAGCAGTTCATTGGCATCGGAAAGAGCACAATTTCTTTGCAGGCAGAAAATAATTGCACTGTCCCGCTCCATGCGGGCATAGAGAATCGGATAGCCGGTGGCTTTTAAAAGCTGCTGCACTTCCGTAAAGGATAAGCCCATGGCAAAGCATAGAGCAAGCACTTTGTCACGGGAAGGACGTTTGCGTCCATCAAAAATCTGATAACAGTAGGTACGGTCAAGACCGCTTTTTCGAATGAGAGAAGGCAGGTCTTGATTTTTTGCCTGAATCAACCGGTTCAGATAATCGGAAAGAGAGACTTCTATTAACTCGGCTTCTTCCTGTTCGGTATAGTTGGAGAAAGAAGGCGTATCTTTCAAAATATCTAAAAGTTCCTGGGTTGATTTTTTCATTTGGCGAATCCTCTCATTTCTGCTATAGTGATATTGATTATCATAGAATTAAGGGAATGAAAATTCAAGTAGAAAAGGAAAAAGTGATAACAAATGAGTGAAAAATTATATCAGGATTTTCGGCAACAAAGGCAGATACCACTTACAGTACTGGGCGGTCAGCCACCTTATCAAACCCAGTTAATACAGGATACTGTCACAGGAAAGATTCTGGTTCAAAAAGCGATACAAAAAGACAGTATTCCGGTTTACCGGAAACTGCAGCAATTAGAGAGTCCGCATCTTGCGAAGATTATAAGCTGTGAAGAGCAGCAGGACATTGGTATTGTGACAGAAGAATATATCAGCGGAGAGACGCTGGATGAGAAACTGCGCCGGCAGGGCGTTATGCCACCGGAACTTGTAAAATATTACATCAGGCAGCTGCTGGAAGTGTTGGAGCAGATTCATGCACAGGGAATTGTGCATCGTGATATATCTCCGAAAAATGTTCTGATTTCCACGGATGGTGTTGTAAAATTACTGGATTTTGATATTGCAAGGAGACGTAAGCTAAATCAGAACACAGACACAATGATTCTTGGAACCGTAGGATTTGCATCTCCGGAGCAGTATGGTTTTCTTCAGACAGATGCAACAGCGGATATTTATGCGCTGGGCGTTCTTATGAATGTGATGCTGGAGGGGACGTTGCCGAATGTGCATCTGACTGCCCGGAAACCATTTTGTAATGTGATAAAAAGATGTATAGAGATTGACCCGCAGAACCGATATCAGAATGACGGGGAACTTCGGGAGGCATTAAAATTAGAAAATCCGGACGCTGTAAAAAAGAAAACGATTCTTCCGGGATTCCGGACCGGAGTTGTCTGGAAAGAGATACTGGCAGTGTTTGTTTATTTGTTTCTGATTGTGGGAAGCATACAGTTTCTGATGCAGTATGGGAAGACGCCGTTAACGTTTTGCCTGGAAGCAATTGCAGTATTTATCTATGCATGGCTATCCTGCGGTGTTGGATTTGATTTTCTGTTATGGGATACCAGAGTACCGGGAATCCGTTCGTTGCAGAAGCCGGTGCGGATCGTAATCCGGATTATACTGGCACTTACTATCTTTTATTTTGGCATGCAGCTGGAAAACTATATAAAAATAACATTACTTGGTCTGCCACACAACTAAAATGTATGCTGGCAGCATACCAAAAAAACTTCCGACTCATATATGATGATTTCATACTTAAGAATTATAAGAAATCGGGAGGCATAAGAATGGAAAAAGTAAAGAAACCAATTTATAAGAAATGGTGGTTCTGGGTAATTATTGTAGTGGTTGTATTTGCAATTGCAGCAGGCAGTGGCGGAAGTGACAAGAAGAATTCAGATAAGAATTCTGTTGCCGGCACAGAGCAGGCAGAAAGCAAAGATGCAAAGACAAAGGATTCTGATGCAAAAGAAGCAGAGCCGGAAGAAGATTTGTCAGCTATTGAAACAGAATATACCCTTGGCGCAGGTTATTATACTGCAGGTATTGATTTGCCGGTGGGTAAATGCAATCTTACTGCAGTTAGCGGAGACGGAAATATAAGCAGTTCCAATCTTTTGAATGGTGGAGTTAATGAGATGTTCGGCGTGGATGATGGAAATGGTCTTTATGAATCATCCTTTAACGGACTTAAGATGAAAGAGAATGTAGTATTTCATATTTCCGGAGATGTAGTCGTACAGGTCAGCTATACAGAAGTAACCGGCGGCATGACCGGAAGAGAATATGGTGAGTCACAGGCAGTGGAATTAGGAAGCGGAAACTATACCGCAGGAACTGATTTCCCGGCAGGAACTTATACAGTGACAGCGGTGGATGGAACCGGAAATGTCAGTTCAACGAATCTGCTTGATGGTGGAATGAATGAAATGTTTGGAGTGGATGACGGAAACGGTCTTTACACTTCTGAAGTGAAAAATGTGGAATTCAGTGACGGCGTAGACTTAAAGGTAAGCGGTGTGAATATCCGTCTGGTGCCGGTAAAGGAATAAGCATTTTTGAAATAAAGAAAAAAGCACAACAGGATTTGCCAGGGGAGGGCAAGGCTGCTGTGCTTTTTTGTGCTGGTGCGAGTAGTGAAAAAATATGTTTTTGCAGATACATTTGGAAAGCATTATGACAACTTGAAAAGTTCACATTGCTTTAAGAAAAAATTATGGTACAATTGCAGTGAATGTGGGAAGTTATAAAAAGTTATAAAGACTTATAAAAGAATATAAAAGTTCTAAAAGGTTATAAAAACTTATAAAAGGAGTACCCCAAAATGACAATTCGTACCGCACAGATGGAAGATATTGATGCAATTACAGCAGTGGAGACAGAATGTTTTCCACCGGCAGAAGCAGCAACAAAGGAAGAATTTGCAGAACGTTTAAAATATTATAAAGACCATTTCTGGCTGATGTTTGATGAGGAACGTCTGGTAGCATTTGTAGATGGCATGGTGACCAGTCAGAAAGACCTTACGGATGAAATGTATGAAAAAGCAGAATTACATGAGGAACAGGGTGACTGGCAGATGATTTTCGGCGTGAATACCATTCCTGCATACCGAAGACGAGGTCTGGCAGAGCAGCTACTTAAAAGAGCTATTGCAGATGCAAAAGCCCAGGGAAGAAAAGGGCTGGTGCTTACCTGTAAGGATAAGCTGATACATTACTATGCGAAATTTGGATTTGAAAATGAAGGCGTATCAGAATCTACCCATGGAGATGTGGTGTGGAACCAGATGCGGCTGACTTTCTGAAAATGGAATATCTTATAAAAACGAAATGAGGCAGAATTTTGAAATATAAAAAAGTGGTAAAAGGAAGCTTTGTGGATCGCCCCAATCGCTTCATTGCCCATGTTAAGATTAACGATGAGATTCAAACGGTACATGTAAAGAATACCGGGCGGTGCCGGGAACTGTTGCTTCCGGGTGCAGAAGTTTATCTTGAAGTGGCGGACAATCCGGCACGAAAGACAGCCTATGATTTAATTGCGGTATATAAAGAAAATTTTGGCTTAATTAATATTGACAGTCAGGCACCGAATAAGGTGGCGAAGGAATGGCTTGAAACGCAGAATTATGATGTGGTGAAACCGGAATATAAATATGGAAATTCAAGAATTGATTTCTATATGAAGAAAGGGCAGCAGGAATATCTGATGGAAGTAAAGGGCTGTACCTTGGAGCGGCAGGGCATCGGCTATTTCCCGGATGCACCGACAGAACGTGGCGTAAAGCATTTGCACGAATTAATTGGAGCAAGAAAAGCCGGTTATGAATGCATGGTAGCATTTGTAATTCAGATGGAGGGCGTGAAGGAAGTCCGGGCAAATGAAGAAACGCACCCGGAGTTTAAAGAAGTACTGGAAGAGGCACGGGCAGCAGGCGTAAAGGTATTATTTCTGATGTGCAAGGTGGAAAAAGACAGCCTCAGAGTAGTGGAGCAGCGGGAGTAAGAAACGTGGTACAAAGAAAAAGCTGCATGAAAATATGGAGGAGATTCGATGATGAGCAAATGGACGGAAGTCGCAATTCGGATTCAAAGCATTGCTCAGGCAGGACTTGCCTATGGTGAAAATGAATATGACCGTGAGCGGTATGAAGAGCTTCGAAAGATTGCTGCGGAAATGATTTCCTATGAGACGGAGATGCCGATTGAAAAAGTAACGGCATTTTTCTGCAATGAAACAGGATATCAGACTCCGAAGGTTGACACCCGGGCGGCAGTATTTGAAGATGGAAAAATTCTTCTGGTGCATGAGAAAAACGGCACCTGGTCATTGCCGGGCGGCTGGTGCGATGTGGACCAGTCGGTAGCATCAAATGTAATAAAGGAGACAAGGGAAGAAGCAGGACTTTTGGTGACAGCAGATAAACTGATAGCAGTCCAGGACTGGCGGAAACACAATAAGTGTAATCTGCCATATGGCGTGGTGAAAATATTTGTCCTGTGCACCCCTGAGGGTGGAAGCTTCCATGAAAATATAGAGACAACAGAGACGCAATATTTTGGGAGAGACGAACTGCCATCGCAGCTTGCAGTGGAGAAAACTACAGCAGAGCAGATACAGATGTGCTTTGATGCATATGAAAACAAAGACTGGCAGACACAATTTGATTAATTGGCACAGAGTGAAGCAGGATATACGATTAGACAGAAAAAAGAAAGCAGCAGGGAGGATAAAATAGATGGATTGTAAAGAAGTAAGAGTGGATATGCGGATTCCAAATCCGAAAGACCATGAAGAGAATGTAAGGACAGCACAGGTGATGTTCAAACTGAATCAGACAATGCCTTATACGGAAGAGTATCAGGCACTTTTGAAAGAACTCTTTGGAGATAATCTTGGAGAAGGCAGTTATGTCGCAGCGCCGCTTAGCGGTGCCTGTGTCAGCAGAATGAAAATAGGAAAAGGCGTATTTATCAATTCCGGGTTACTGGCAATGGCACGAGGTGGAATTACCATAGAGGATGGCGCACAGATTGCCGCCAATGTCCAGCTGATTTCCAATAATCATGATCCTTATGACCTTTCTGTACTGACCTGTAAGCCGGTACTGATTAAAAAGGCAGCATGGATTGGTGCAGGTGCAAGCATTTTGCCGGGAGTCAGTATCGGAAAGCATGCCATTGTCGGTGCAGCGTCTGTAGTAACCAAAGATGTGCCGGATTATGCGGTGGCAGTAGGAAATCCTGCCCGGGTAATTAAATATCTGGACGCAGACCGGTTCGATGATTAGAGGTGGGTATGAAACTTAGAAATGTTTTGATTGTAGTAAAGGATATGGAAAAGGCAAAAAAATTTTACCATGATTTGTTTGGACTGGACGTAATCCTTGACAATGATGGAAATGTCATACTGACAGAGGGGCTGGTGCTCCAGCAGTATGATATCTGGAAACAGTTTTTGCAGAAGAATATTATCCCGGAAAATAATTCCAGTGAACTGTATTTTGAAGATGAGGATGTGGAAGCATTTGCAGAAAAACTGGAAAGGCTTTATCCGTCCACTCATTATGTCAACCGAATGATGACGCATAGCTGGGGACAGAAGGTGGTACGCTTCTATGATTTGGATGGAAATCTGATAGAGGTAGGGGAGCCGGTGAGGTGAGAGTGAAGGAGAAACGCAACTTCGATTCCGCTGCGCTGCATGGAAGTATGGCTGTCGCCACACGAACGGAAAGCTTTAGCCAGCGAGCCAGAGAACTTCGATTCCGCTGACGCTGCATCTCAGTCGTGGCTGTCGCCACATCAAAAAGAAAGCTTTCAGCCGTTATCAAATAAATTTGAACCGCTGAAAGCCTTCTTTTTTTCTCTGGCTCGTAGCTTGCACGAAAAATTTGCTTGACAAGTGGCGTGTCGGCTTATATACTGAATTAGTGTGCATACAAATGCACATTTATCAAATAATAGCACAGGAGGTGAAAATAATGCCAACATTTAACCAGTTAGTAAGAAAAGGACGTCAGACATCTGTTAAGAAGTCTACTGCACCTGCACTTCAGAAGGGCTACAATTCTTTAAAGAAGAAAGCAACTGATACTTCTGCTCCTCAGAAGAGAGGTGTTTGTACCGCTGTTAAGACAGCTACACCTAAAAAACCTAACTCAGCTCTTAGAAAGATCGCCAGAGTTCG
>JBNMJI010000052.1:0-9588 GCA_050873725.1 Roseburia sp. | reverse complement strand
TCATAGAAGAGGGCAGTGCAAGAAGGACGATACATATTGCCTTAAAGGATATGGGGTACAATCGTCCCTATCCGTTGGAGGGCGGCGTAGACAATGAACAGCGCAGCGCATCACGAAAGCGTGCGGACAACCGGGTGCAGGAATTTGTATGGGCATTTGGTACGGAAAGCGAAGATGCCATAGAGCGGCAGATTGTAGCACAGATTGAGCAGTTGAAAAAAACCGGTGATGTAGAAAAATTATTGCATGGCCGCTGGTCACATATGGAAGAACTGGATGAGGATGAATGGCTGGAGCATTTAGAGGAGCACTTAAAGGAGATTGTTAATATCTCCGGAAAAGATGAAAACACATTGGCCATGCGTCTTGAGGAACATCGAAGAGAAGTACATGAGCGGATTGCAAAAGAACATCCGGAACTGGCAGAACGTTTTAAGGAACGCCGGCATATATTAGACGAACATCTGAAAGAACGCAGACCGGAAGTTTATGCACTGGTAGAAAATTTAAGAGAGAAAAGAGAAGAAAAGAAGTGACAGATAAAGCAAACAAAGACATTGGGGGATACAATAGATGAACCAGGAGAAAAAATTTATCCGGCATATGGCAGCAAATACAATTTTATTATTTGTTGCAATTCTCGTGATTTTAATATTGTCACAGAGAGAAAATTATGCAAGACAGAGACAGCAGATAGATGGTTATATAGACGAATTATCTGAAAGAACGGCACAGCATGTAGGAGATATACTGGCAGATAAGAAGAGTGCCATTGAATCTATTGCATTCTTATATGGAACATCTTTGAAGGAACCGGAAGTGGATTATAGTTATCTGGAGGAACTGGAACAAACCTCAGGATTTGACAGAATCCGCTTTGTTAATCTGCAGGGAGAAAGTTATACCAGTGAAGGAAAGCTGGCAGATGTAACGGACCGGGAGTATTATCAGAAGGGAATTCAGGGAGAAGACGGAATTACGATTGTTATGAATTCAAGATTTTCCAATGAAAGAATGCTGGGCGCATATGCACCGGTTTATTATGACGGAGAAATCTGCGGTGTCATGGTTGGCTTCCTGGATGAAGAAGATGTGGCACAGATTCTGGAAACACAGCTTTACAATTATCCGGCAGAGACAATGATTGTGAACTGTGATGGTACTGTATTGGGCGAGTATGTCGAGCAGGAAGAGACGGCAGTGGAAAATATAGTTACCGATATGAGTGGCCTTAAGGCAAAAGAAAAGGATACTGTATCGGAGGCACTACAGAGTGGAAAAAAGGTACACTGTATATTAGAGGACTATGAGCGTGGAGAGACACAGGGGTATCTGGTGCCGATAGAAGGCACTGACTGGATGTTGTTACAACTTTTTCCACCAGAGGTGACACGGAAGCTGGTAAAAGAAGTAAATACAGATGAGAATTTTGCCATGGGACTGGTAGCGCTGGTTATGATATGGTTTGGTATTCAGTCGGTGTATTCCATCAAGAAACGTACGGATATGATTCATGAGAGAGAGGCATCAAACCGTGTGGCATCCCTTTTGCAGAATGTGGCTGATGATTTTATTTATCTGATTGACGTGAACCTTAAGACGGAGCAGGAGGAGCAGTTCCGACTGTCACATGGAGAGCGGATTACAGACTGGGCACAGGGAAATTTTGATTATACCCATTGTATTGAAAGCTATGCCAGACAAGTTGTCAGCAAAAAGGACAGGGACCGTTTTATGGAGGCAACCCGTCTTGATAAGTTAAAAGAAGTGCTGGCGGAGCAGAAGGATTTCTATCTGGAATATGATGCGGTGATTGGCGGGGAAGAATGCCGTCTTCAGGGAAAATTTACCATATGTGAAGAAGGCTTTAGAGAAGACCATATGCTGGTGGGCATCCGGGATATTACAGAGCGGACACTGGAGCTGGAAAAGGCAAGAGATGCAGCAGAGAGTGCAAACCGTGCCAAGAGTGCATTCCTTTTTAATATGTCTCATGATATCCGGACACCGATGAATGCTATTATGGGATTTTCTGCTATGGCAGAACAATATATTGACAATCCCCGGAAGGTATTGGATTGTCTGGAAAAGATATGTATTTCCGGGGAGTATCTGTTGAACCTGATTAATAATGTTTTGGATATGGCGCGGATTGAAAATGGAAAACTGGAATTAAATATACAACCGCATGATATTCCACAGATGGTAAGACAGACGGAATGCATTTTTCAGGCTGACGTGGAGAAGAAAAAACAGAGCATGAAAGTCAGTTGTGATGTAAAAGATGAAGTTGCATATTTTGACCGTCTGCGTGTCAGCCAGATTATGTTAAATCTCATTGGAAATGCTATTAAATATACACCGGAAGGCGGAAAGATAGAGTATGAAGTAAAGCAGCTTGATACAAAAGATGGGATTGGAATTTATCAGTGCAGGGTAAGGGACAATGGAATTGGCATGAGTGAAGAATTCTGCCAGAAAGTATTTGAGGCATTTGAACGGGAGAAGGGGGAGAGCCAGACCAGGGTAGAAGGTTCCGGTCTGGGACTTAGCATTGCAAAGCGTCTGATGGATGAGATGGGTGGAACCATTACCTGTAAGAGCAGAAAGGGAGAAGGAACCGAATTTGTATGTACATTCTATTCAAAGACCGGAAGCAGAACCGATTTGAAAGAGGAACAGACCGCAGCTTTAGATATAGCGGATTTGACTGGAAAGAGAGTTCTTCTGGTAGAGGATAATGAACTGAACCGGGAAATAGCCAGAGATGTATTGACCAGAGACGGATTCCTGGTGGAAGAGGCAGAAAATGGAGCCGTTGCAGTAGAAAAAGTAAGTGCATCCGAGCCGGGATATTATGCAGTAATTCTGATGGATATCCAGATGCCGGTAATGAATGGATATGAGGCAGCAAGAAAAATCAGGGCAATGGAGCAGAAACAGATTGCAGATATTCCGATTATTGCGGTAACTGCCAATGCTTTTGAAGAAGATAAGCGTGCAGCAAGAGAGGCTGGAATGAATGGACATATTGCAAAACCATTAAAAGTGAAAGAACTTCGGGAACAACTGGCAGAATGCCTGAAAACAAAAGATAATTAAAAATAGAAAACTGCAAAGCACATTCCTCGTGGGATTGCTTAATGATGAAAGGTCATGATTTTGATATTTTGGGGGATGATTTTGTATATTACATATGAAAAAAATATTATAGTAAATGCATAATATATGTGAAAGGGGCAGATTATGCAGTACGGATATTTTGATGAAACAAAAAAGGAATATGTAATTACAAGACCGGATACTCCAGCACCATGGGTAAATTATCTTGGATCCCCGGAATATGGAGCAATTATTTCAAATAATGCAGGAGGATATAGTTTTGCCAAATCAGGGGCAAACGGAAGAATTTTGCGCTATGTTTTCAATCAGTTTGACCAGCCGGGCAGGTATATTTATATCCGGGATAATGAGAGCAGAGATTTCTGGTCAGCCTCCTGGCAGCCGGTAGGAAAAAGTCTGGATGAATATAAGAGTGAATGCCGTCATGGAACTGCCTACACAAAAATGCAGGCAGATTACAGTGGAATTCATTCAGAGGTAAGATATTACGTTCCGTTGGATAAGGATTATGAAGTCTGGAATCTTTGCGTAACCAATAGAACGGATAAAGAGAGAAAATTAAATGTGACCGGTTACGCAGAGTTTACCAATCAGAGTAATTATGAACAGGATCAGGTAAATTTGCAGTATTCCCAGTTTATTACCAGAACTGTCTTCTGCGAAAACAGAGTGCGTCAGATGATACATGCTAATCTGGATCGGATTGAGAATGGAAGAGAGATAGATCATAAAGTAGTAGAAGAACGTTTCTTTGGATTGACAGGTGCAAAGGTTGACTCCTGGTGCGGTGAGAAAGAAGCCTTTTTAGGAAGATACCATGGTTATGAAAAACCGGCAGGTGTATTGAACGGAAAGCTGAGTAATAGTGGAAATTATAATGAAAATGGTTGTGGGGCACTGACAACAGAGCTGATTCTTGCACCGGGAGAGTCAAAAGATATTGCATTTATTCTGGGAATGAAACATGATGCCGAGGCAGGAGAAATCTTGACACAATATAAAGATGTGGAAAAAGTCTGTAAAGAAGAATTGAAAAAACTGATTGATTACTGGCATGAAAAACTATCCCATTTCCAGGTAAAAACACCAAGTGAAGATTTTAATACAATGATAAATACCTGGAATGCATACAACTGTTTTATGACCTTCATCTGGTCAAGAGCAGCATCTTTTACCTATTGCGGTCTGCGAAATGGTTATGGTTACCGGGATACGGTACAGGATATCCAGGGTGTTATTCATCTGGCACCGGAGATGGCAGTAGAAAAAATCCGGTTTATGTTATCTGCGCAGGTAAATAATGGTGGTGGACTTCCACTGGTAAAATTTACGCATAATCCAGGACATGAAGATACACCGGATGATGTCTCTTATGTGCAGGAGACAGGGCATCCGGCATACAGGGCAGATGATGCTTTATGGTTATTCCCAACAGTATATAAATATATTACAGAAACAGGAAATATGGCATTCCTGGATGAAGTAATTCCATATGCAAATTGTGAAGAGGACAGCGTTTACGAACACTTGAAGCGTGCTATTTCATTTTCTAAAAATCACCTTGGCAGACATGGAATGCCGGCTGGATTATATGCCGACTGGAATGATTGTCTGCGTCTTGGAAAAGATGGTGAATCTACATTTGTAGCAATGCAGTTTTATTATGCGATGACAATATTACGTGAATTTGCACGATATAAAGAGGATGATAAGTACATTCAGTATCTGGACGAGGAACAGAAGAATTTGGGAGAACTGATTCAGAAATTGTGTTGGAATGAAGACCGCTTTATAAGAGGAATTACAGAACAGGGAGAAGTGATTGGAAAACGTACAGACAAAGAAGCAAATGTATGGCTGAATCCACAGAGCTGGTCAGTTATCAGTGGTCTGGCAGATGATGCACAGGCTGACAAAGCTCTTGATATAGTAAAGGAGAGGTTAAATACAGAATATGGTGCAATTCTGATGGACCCACCATATAAAGAACATGCATTTGACGGTGCACTTGCTGTTATTTACAATGCGGGAACAAAAGAAAATGCAGGTATTTTTTCTCAGTCACAAGGATGGATTATTCTGGCAGAGGCATTAAGAGGGCATGGAGAGAGGGCTTTTACTTATTTTATGGAAAATGCACCGGCTGCACAGAATGACCAGGCAGAAATCAGAAAATTGGAGCCATATTGCTATGGACAGTTTACAGAAGGAAAAGCAAGTCCGAATTTTGGACGTTCCCATGTGCATTGGCTGACTGGAACAGCATCAACTGTTATGGTGGGGTGCGTGGAAGGAATTCTCGGAATGAGACCGGATTTTGGCGGACTCCATATTGTACCGGCAATTCCTGCAGAATGGGAAGCATTTGAGATAGAAAAGGATTTCAGGGGCAGACATCTTCATATTGAAGTAAAGAATCCAGGCCATGTAGAGTCAGGCTGTGTGGAACTTATTGTAAATGGCAGGAAGATGAAAGGAAATTATGTACCGGAAACAGAACTGTCTGCATATACACAGATTGTATTGAAAATGTCATAGAAAAGGAGAAGAGGAAATGGAAAAAATAACATTTTTAGGAAAAGATGGAAGCTTTCGGATACGCAATCCTGAAAACTACAGTGGATTATATTTTCCACTGGCAGGAGAAAAAGGGTTAAAATCAAGCATTACACCAAATCTTGGCGGAGACAGCAAGATAGATCAGAATCATTTCCTTTTAGAACCTGTCAGTATTGAAAATTTACATAATAACCGTAATACCAGAAATTTCTGGTGCAGAATAGAGGGAAAAGGCTGCTGGTCGGCCTGTGGAACATCTGCAGAGCAGGAGGCAGCCAAATTTACTGATGCACAGGATGAGAGTATGATAGAAGCGGGTTTCATGTGGCAGAAGCTGGTGCGTACTTCAGAAAAATATGGACTTACTGCGGAAATTACTTCGTTTGTTCCGGTAAATGACAATGTGGAAGTAACAATGGTAAAACTGCAAAATAGCGGAAAGGAACAGATTACCATGACACCGGTCGGAATTATTCCTATTTATGGAAGAAGTGCAGATAATATCAGGGATCATCGTCATGTCACATCACTGCTTCAACGGATTGAAGTAAAAAAATATGGGGTTGAAGTGATTCCAGTATTGTCCTTTGATGAGCGCGGACATCAGCAGAATCATATAGCATATTATGTCTATGGTTCTACAGCAGAGGGAGAAGCACCAGCTGGGTTTTATCCTACGGTAGAGTCGTTTATCGGAGAAGGCGGTTCTTACCTGAATCCGGAAGCAGTCCGTAAATCAGAAGAAGGCAGAATGGCAGGAACTTTGATACAGGGAAAAGAAGCAGCCGGAGGTATGTGCTTTTCAAAAATTACGTTGAAACCAAAGGAATCTGCTGATTATATTCTGATTGCCGGTGTAGCAGATAAAAAGACCGAGATTGAAAAAACAGCAAAAAAATATCGTACCGGAAAACAGGTAGAAGAAGCTTTGGAGCAGTTAAAAATATACTGGCAGAAGCAGGTAAATGTTTACTTTGAAACAGGTGACAGTAATGTTGATAATTATCTGAAGTGGATTAGTTTCCAGCCGGAACTCAGAAGAATTTACGGTTGCTCTTTCCTGCCATATCATGATTATGGAAAAGGTGGAAGAGGATGGAGAGATCTCTGGCAGGATTGCCTGGCACTTTTGATTATGAATCCGTCCGGAGTACGTCAGATGATATTAAGCAATTATGGCGGAGTAAGGATGGATGGAACAAATGCTACAATTATTGGAAGCAGACAGGGCGAATTTATTGCAGACCGGAATAATATTACCAGAGTCTGGATGGATCATGCATTCTGGCCTTTTGTAACAACAAAATTATATATTGATCAGACAGGGGATATCGGAATTCTGTTGGAAAAAGCAGCATATTTTAAAGATATACAGGTAAAACGTGGCGAAGCAAAGGATCTTACATGGAATGAAACCAGTGGAAACCTTATGCGGACTTCAAAGGGGGAGGCATACTATGGAAGTATATTAGAACACATTTTAATTGAAAATCTTTGTGCTTTTTATGATGTAGGAGAACATAATGAAATGCGGCTTCATGGGGCAGACTGGAATGATGCACTTGATATGGCATGGGAGCATGGAGAAAGTGTTGCATTTACCTGTGCCTATGCTGGTAATTTAAGAGACATTGCAGATTATATTCGTATTTTGTCAAAAAAATGCGGGGTAGAAAAACTGGAACTTGCAGAAGAAATCCAGTATTTATTAGCCAAAGGCAGAGGTGTTTATGAGTTTGTAGATGAAAAGGAGAGTATTCTATCTGCCTACGAAAACAGCTGCCTGCATACTATCAGTGGAGAAAAAATCGTGATATCAGCAGAAGAGCTTTGCCAGAACCTGGAAGAGAAAGCGGAATGGATGATGCTGAATATCCGTCAAAACGAATGGATAGAAGAAAAAGAAGGAAATGGCTGGTTTAATGGCTACTATGATAATCATGGAAGACAGGTAGAAGGTGTTAAGAATGGCAAGATGCGTATGATGCTGACCGGACAGGTATTTTCTATTATGAGTGGAACGGCAGAGGAAGAGCAGATTAAGAAGATTATTGCCAGTGTGGATAAATATCTTTTTGATGAACAAATTGGTGGATGCCGCCTGAATACAGATTTTGAGGAAGAAAAGTTTGATCTGGGCAGAATGTTTGGATTTGCTTATGGAGAAAAGGAAAATGGAGCAGTATTTTCTCATATGGCAGTGATGTACGCCAATGCATTATATAAACGTGGACATGCAAGGGAAGGCTATCATGTTTTAAAGGCTTTGCTGGATGCAGCAAGAAATGTTGATTGCAGTAAAATGTATCCTGGTCTTCCGGAATATTTCAATAATGATGGAAGAGGATTATACGCTTATCTGACAGGTGCGGCCAGCTGGTATATGATGACGATGGTGGCAGAGACCTTTGGGGTAAAGGGAGATATCGGCGATATGATGATTGCACCAGCTTTGCAGCCGGAACAGTTTGATGAACAAGGCAATGCAGCAATCGGACTGGAATTTGCAGGACGAAAGTTCCATATAACATTTCGAAATCCGAAGAAGCTGACCTGCGGACAGCAGCCGCTTTTGTATGCGCATTGTGATGGAATAGAACTTCCAGTGGAGGTATCTGGCAGGACTCGTTTATTAAAAGAACAGATTGCTGAACTGGATGCAGATACCTGGCACAGAATAGAAGTAATTATAAGTAAATAAAATTACCACATGGATTTATAATATTTATCTCGGTATTTCTTCGGCGTCAGACCGGTGTAATTTTCAAAGGTCTGGATAAAATGGCTCTGTGAAGAAAAAGAAAGGTAGTTTGCAATATCAATGACCGGCTGGTCGGAATAGCGCAGCAGGTGTGTAGCCTTTTCAATTTTTTTCTCGCGGATGTAATCGCTGATGGAAATACCGAGATTTTGTTTAAAAACACGGGAAAGGTAGCTTTCGGAAAGCCCAGTATAATCAGCCAGACTGGTAATGGTAATCCGTTCCTTGATATGGCTGTAAATATAGTTAACACATTGCATAACAGGCTTGGAAAGAATTGCATTCTTTTCCTGTAATACCATTTTTCCGGTAAAATCTTTTGCCATTGTATGGTGCAAATCGGCAACCTGACGTACCGTAGTACAAGAATCCATTTTCAGAATATAAAAATCACTAAGCCGGTAAGCCTGTTCAGGTTCTAATCCACCATCAATACAGTAGCGGGTCAGCATGGCAGCTGTGACAACAAAATGATATTTGATGTTGGTAAGTTCATTTTTAGAGAGGACACCCGTTCCATCCAGATGAATAAATGCATCTTCTGAGCAGTTTTTTATAACGGTATCCATGTCTCCTGACTTTACAGCATTGTAGAAAGAATATTCCACATCAGGCGGACGATGTCTGTTATCCTGCTCACTTTCTTTATATTCTGTTTTATACCAGTCCCGGGAAATTGACATAAAAGGCTCCTTTTATATAAAAATACATGAAAATGATATTGGTCATGATTTTGATATTTTGTTTAGATTTATAATATATCATTTGAACGAAAAACGCTATAGTAAATACATCAAATGACGAAAAAGTCAGAAAAATAGGAGGAGAACTCAATGAAAAAGAAACTTATCAGTACTTTATTGTGCGTATCCATGGTAGCTGCTATGGCAGCTGGATGTGGATCAGGGGATGACACAAAGGATGCTAATAACGATGCATCCACCACAGAGAAAACAGCAGACACAGATACCGACAGTGATTCTACAGAAGTAGAGAATACAATCACCGGTGATCCTAGTGCAGAGGATGCATTCGTAGTATGGGGCTGGAACGACGATATCAAGAATATCTTAGATGGACCGTTCGCAGAGCAGTATCCAGACCTTGCAAAACGTATCGTATTCGTAAATGCAGGTGGATCTGAT
>JBNMJI010000051.1:0-9611 GCA_050873725.1 Roseburia sp. | reverse complement strand
ATTTACCTGTGATACAGACTTCATGGTATCTATCAATGCAACAAACAGTGACTATGTAAACAACAAAGAAGCAGTTCAGAAGATTTCTGAAGCTGGTGCAACATGTGACTACTTATATGCAGATGCTGGTCAGGACATTATGGCATTCTACTTACCAATGGCTGATTCTATCAGTGCTAAGAATGCAACAGCAGAAGATCAGAACATCAACTCTGCTTGGTCTACTCAGGTTAAAGAGTATGCAGCAGGAAACAAGGATAAAGATACTGCAATCGCAGATTTCAAATCCGCAGTACATGACTCCTATTCATACTTAAAAGCTGAATAATCAGTAAAAGAACAATAACTATGCTGCCCTTTCCGGCATGGGAAGGGCAGCATTTATAAACAAAACTATTGGAGAGTTATTTTAAAATATAGGGAAATGGAAGATGGATTGAGAGGAGTTGGCAAAAATGGACAAAAAGAAAAAACGTAAACATATTGAATATGGCAGATATGGATACTTCTTTATCGCCCCATTCTTCATTGCATATTGTCTGTTTCAGTTATGGCCGTTATTTAATACATTTTACTATAGTACATTAAGCTACTATAAGAGAAACGGTAGAGAATTTATTGAATTTTGTGGATTAGACAATTTCAAAAATATTCTTGGACTGACAGCCGGTGAAAAAGGATATGCACTGATTTATTTAAAAAATACACTGGCAATGTGGGTATGTAACTTTATTCCACAGATTTTAGTTTCATTGTTACTGGCAGTATGGCTGACTGATAACATTGTAAAATTAAAAGCTCAGGGCGCATATAAAATTATTATTTACTTACCTAGTATTATCACAGCAGCGTCTGTATCTGTTTTATTCAATGCGATGTTCTCCCAGTACGGACCAATTACACAGTCCTTACGTAACATGGGAATCATTTCACAGAAATTTAACTTTATGACAAGTGTCGGCGGAACGCGAGGGTTAATATCATTCATCCTCTTCTGGATGTGGTATGGAAATACAACCCTGTTGCTGATATCAGGAGTTTTGGGAATTGACCCAAGTCTTTATGAAGCAGCTGATATCGATGGAGCAACTGGATGGAAGAAATTCCGTTATTTAACACTTCCATTATTAAAACCAATTATGTTATATGTATTGATTACTTCCGCAATCGGTGGTTTACAGATGTACGATATCCCGGCATTATTCAATGTCAGCAAGTCAGGACTTATCGGACAGCCGGATGATTCATCCACAACAATGGCAATGTACATCATGAGATTATATCAGAGTGATGTAGGTAAGGCAGCAGCAGTATCTGTATTCCTGTTTATTCTGACCTTGATTATCAGTCTTATCTTCTTCGGAACGATGACGGATCGGAGCGAGAAGAAACATAAGAAAGGAGGGAATCGATAATGGCAAGTTTTGATATGGCAATGAGCGGACAGACATCCCAGCCAAAACAGAAAAGTTATTCGAAAGTATTACATACAAAAAGAGCAATCCGAGGTGTGATTTGTATCCTCTTCTGTCTCTTGAGTTTACTGCCATTCCTTCTGATGATTATGAATGCGACCAGAACATCAGCAGATATTCAGGCAGGTGTATCATTGATTCCTTCTTCACACTTGATGGAGAACTGGAATATGCTTCTTCAGAAGCAGAATGGTATGAGATTAACATTAGGAAGAGCAATGTTGAACTCCTTATGTATCACAGTACCAGGTACCTTCCTTGCAGTATATTGTTCCTGCATGACAGCTTATGGAATTCATGTATATAACTTCAAAGCAAAGAAATTTGCATGGGCATTTATCATGGCAATCATGATGGTACCAAACCAGATTACAATCATTGGTTTCTACCGTTTCATGTTAAAACTGAATCTGGTAGATACATACATCCCATTGATTATTCCTTGTATCGCAGCACCGGCAGTTGTATTCTTCATGAAACAGTATATGGAAAGTACCTTATCCATTGAAATGATTGAAGCTGCACGAATCGACGGAGCAAGAGAATTTAGAATTTTCAATACCATTATCATGCCGATTATGAAACCGGCAGTAGCAACACAGGCAATCTTCCAGTTTATTGCACAGTGGAATAACCTCTTTACCCCAACCATCATGTTAACAACTGATGAGAAGAAAACACTTCCATTGTTCGTACAGATGCTGACAGCAGATCAGTTCCGTGTAGATTATGGTGTTGTATATGTAGGCCTTACCGTAACGGTACTTCCATTAATTATTGCTTACCTTATCCTTTCAAAATACATTGTAGCAGGTGTAGCACTTGGTGGTGTAAAGGGCTAAAAACACAGATAATTCTTTTTTCCATTTCCTCATACAAAATATAATTAAGCGCGAAGAGAGGTTGCCGAAAGGCAGCCTCTCTTTGTTATGTAATTGTCTGACCGGTGCTTTTACATGGTGGCGGTAATGTCCACTTGGTGTGGATACTACACTTTGCTGTTAAGAGCCTCTAACCAGCTTCGTTCATGTATCCACATTCAGGCGGACATTGTAGCCAAAATAAAATCATCACAATCAGAAGTAGTCGAAAGAAAGTATAGGATGTATCTCATCGCTTGCAATTAGACAGGTTCCATGATACACTGTCAGATGTTGCAAGTACCCCGTAAAACCAAGGTCTTTGGGGAAGAAGAAACCGAGTGTTCGAGACCTTCCACTCGTAAAACAAAACTAGAGGAGACAAAAGAATATGAGAAACAAAAAAGTATTATTTATTGTGCAGGCTGCGTTAATTGCAGCAATCTATGTGGCACTGACTTATCTTAGCAGTATTGCAGGACTGGCATCCGGTACGATTCAGGTGCGTATTTCAGAAGCATTATGTATTCTGCCGGTATTTACGACGGCAGCAATTCCGGGATTATGGCTGGGATGTTTTCTGGCTAATATGCTGACAGGTGGTATCCCGATTGATGTTGTATGCGGAAGCATTGCAACTTTGATTGGAGCATTTGGAACGTATGCATTAAGAAAGCATAAATTCGCATGTACATGGCCACCGGTTATTGCAAATATGGTGATTGTACCGTTTGTATTACGCTATGGTTATGGCTTTGTTACAGAATATAAAGGCGTTGACTGGTCGATTCCATTTAATGCACTTACCGTTGGAATCGGAGAAGTTATCACCTGTGTGATTTTAGGAAGTGTATTACTCCGGGTACTGAATAAGTACCGCAATGTAATCTTTCATGAATAAAAATAAAATAATACTTGCAATTTAAAATGCCATAAAATATAATGGTTTTAGACCAAAGAGGGTATATTCGAAAGAATATGCCCTCTTTTTGCATCTGAAAAATACTTAAAGTGGGTGATTTATTGAAAACATTAGAGACAAATGACTGGATGATTTTAAATAGTATTATTTATAAGATTTATACGACGGAAGATGCCGATATTATGCGGGAGCAGTTTTTAGAGCAGATGAAGATGGTGCTGGATTTTGACAGTGCAGATTTTTTTCTTGCAGACAGCCAGGAGAGCAAGCATCTGGTAAGACCGGTCACTTATAATTGTGATGATGAATCACCGATGTATGATGAAATGAATTCGGACCGCGGAATTGTATATAGCGGAAAGAGTCTGGTGTACCGGGAGACAGATATGATATCCGATGAAAAAAGGGTGCAGACAGAATATTATCAGAAAGTGTACCGCCCGAATAACTGGCACTATGCAATACAGATGATATTAGGCAGAAATAAGGAATTTCTGGGTGTTGTCACCTTTTACCGGACAATCGGAAAAGACAATTTCCAGTATGATGACATTTTTATTCTGGACATGTTAAAAGACCATCTGGCATTCCGGTTATATAAGGATGGACAGCAAAAGGATGAAATGGCAGAGAAACTTACAATAACAGAAGTAACTGAGAAATATGAACTGACAAAGCGGGAACATACGATATTGCAGCTATTGATGCAGGGAAAGGACAATCATACCATCTGTGAAGAATTGTCTATCAGCGTAAATACATTAAAGAAGCATATCCTGAATATTTATCGGAAACTGGGCATTAGAAATCGTGTTCAGATGTTTAAAATGATCAAAGAAAAAGAGTAATAATTATTATAAAGAAAGTAACAAAAAGAAGATTTTTCTGTGGATGAGGCAGAGAAATCTTCTTTTTCTGTTCTATGTTGCCAAGTAATCGCAAGAAGCTGCCAGTGGCAGATTTTGCAGGTATAATTTACGCGAGTAGCGAGAAAAATCGCATGCTCGCAAAGCGTGTTTCTCGTAATTATAAAATTTCTCTGAAATAATGGGAAGTTATATTGACTTATCGGAAAGTGACAGGTAAGATGGCAGTATCGAAAGCAAATCAAATGCTTCCATATTCATTGGCATTTCGCCAGAATTATCCAAGATAAACAGACTTAAAAGTAAAACAGGCACAAAGTAAAGCAGACACAAAACGAAAGAGGGACGGTAAAAGAGAAGGCACAAAAGAAATGGTTTGGGTTGTCAAGTTGGGACTCTTTTACTATAATGAAAGGAGAACTATTGTGTATGGCAAGAAAATGTAAAAGCTATGAGGAACTGGAACTTTCCGATGATTTCATGTTTGCAAAGGTGATGCAGAACAAGACACTTTGCAAAGAACTGCTGGAACTGATTATGGGCTTTCCGATTGCGGATATCGTATATCTGGAGGAGCAGAAAACTCTGGATGTGGCAGCAAATGCCAAAAGTGTGCGGATGGATGTGTACGCGGCGGACGAAAATCATACGATATATGATATCGAGATGCAGACCGGAAAGAAAAAGCATCTTCCAAAACGAAGCCGCTACTATCAGGGAATCATAGACATTGACGAGACGGATAAGGGAATCGAATATCAGAGCTTAAATAAAAGCTATGTAATATTTATCTGCACCTTTGATCCGTTTGATAAGGGCAGACATATTTATTCTTTTGAGAACCGGTGTATACAGGATTTGAACCTGGAGCTGGGGGACGGAACCGGTAAAATCTTTTTGAGCGCAGTGGGGCGGCAGAACGATGTCAGCGCAGAAATGAAGGCATTTTTGGAATACCTGTCTAAGAAAACAATAGAAACGGACTTTGTACACCGACTGGACCGGGAAGTTCAGCGGGTCCGTGATAACCAGAAATGGAGGAAAGAGTATATGCAAAGACAGTCGGATTGGATTGAAGATAGAGAAGAGGCAAAAGAAGAAGGAAAAGAGGAGGGAAAATTAGAATTGCTGAATCAGTATGTAAAAGGTATGAAGGCAAAGAATATTCCGGAAACTGAAATAAAAAATAATCTGATGGATATTTTTGCATTGCCGGAAGAGGAAGCAGAAAATTTATTACAGGGTGGTAAGGAACAGTAAAATATATACTGGAATAGCATGATTTAAGGAGAAGGTTCGCTATTGTCATAACTGATGGAAGGGGCAATAGGGAATCTTTTTTACTTTACAGGAAATTGCTTTCCTGTAAAGTAAAAAACGCTCCGCGAGGATGCGCACTGCGGCGTATAAGGTAGATGTCGCAAGCGACCGCCGCAGGCGCGAGAATGTGCCAAGGCACATTCTTTGTTCTGCAATAAACATGGGAAACATATTTCTAGCAGTTTATGACAGGAGCAGAATTTGACAATCTGGGGTATAATATTGAGGAAGAAAAGAGAACGAGGAAGATTTTATGATAGAATTTAGACCAATAACCATAGATGACAGGGACTGGATGCGTGAAAAACTCAGGGAAGATAACAGACAGGGCTGCGAATACAGCTTTGCAAATAATTTTATCTGGTCTGTGATATATAAAGTAGAAGTGGCAGAAGTCTGTGGCTGCTGTATTGTAAAATATGATGCAGAAGGGGAAAACTGTTATGCATTTCCGATTGGAGCCGGAGACAAAAAGGCAGCAATTATGCAGCTTCTTGCACAGGCAAAAGAAGATAACAGCAAACTCTATATCGAAAGCATTGAGGAGGCAGACCGGGAGTTTTTAGAAGAGCATTTTTCCGGTATTTTTCAGATAGAAGAAAACAGGGACAGCTTTGACTATATTTATACGGTGGATAAGCTGACTAATCTTTCAGGAAAGAAACTTCATGGCAAACGAAACCACATTGCAAGATTTAAGGATGACGAGGATTGGAGTTATGAGCCAATGACAGCGGAAAATAAGCAGGAATGCTATGATATGAATCTTAAGTGGTGTGACCGGAGAGCCTGTAAATGGAATGAGGATATGAGTGATGAACAGTGTGCCCTGAATCAGGCCATGGAATATTTTGACGCGCTGCATTTAGAAGGTGGTGTATTGCGTAAGTCTGGAGAAATTGTGGCATTTACCATCGGAGAACGACTAAATTCCGACACATATGTGGTTCATTTTGAAAAAGCATTTCCGGAAATTCAGGGTGCTTATCCTATGATTAACCAGCAGTTTGTAACACATAATTGCCAGGAATATAGTTATGTAAACCGCGAAGATGATGCCGGAGATGAAGGACTGCGAAAGGCAAAATTATCCTATTATCCTGATATTTTACTGAAAAATTATACTGCACGGGAGATTTAAGATGGAAATACGGTTTGCAACAAAAGAGATGATTCCGCAGATAAAGAAAATTTGGAGTCAGTGCTTCGGAGATGAAGAAGACTATATGGAATTTTATTTCACGCACCGGTTTACGGAAGAAAATATGCTGGTGTACATAGAGGATGAAAAGCCTGTAGCAATGACAACATTTCTTAAGGCATACCTTATGACCGGGGAAGGTGAGATACCGGTACATTATGCTTATGCGGTGGCAACCCTGCCGGAATACCAGGGCAGAGGCTATGCAAAAATGCTGTTAGAAGAAGGAAAACAGCATTTTCATACACCGATTGTTTTAGAACCAGCCAGTGAAAGTCTCATACACTATTATGAGAAGCTGGGATTCTGTATGGCATTTTGCGTAGCAGAGCGTACCATTCTTCCGGCTGAAATTGCAGAAGCAAAAGGGGAAGAAAAAGGAAAGCAGGAATACTGGCTGCTTACAGTAACACCGGATGAGTATGTGCATCTTCGGGATGCCTCTTTTACGGAAAATGGTTATATCCGCTGGGATAAGGATGCAATTGCCTATGCGTTACTGGAAAATGACTATGCAGATGGCTATGCCTATAAGGTGCAGCACCATGGCAGGGAGGATATTTTATTATTCAGGGAAGAGGAAAATGCAATCGAGGTATTGGAGACAACCTTGTCGGAGCAGGATTTGCTGGCAGTATTAAAGCGTCTTCGGATAAAAGTTCCAGTCAGAGTCAGAAAATCTATAGGGGCAGTTGAAAGAGAAAAAATTGGAAATGATAAAAAAGAACCGGGCTATCGGCAAAAAGATTTTGGCATGATAACCGGTTTTGATGAAGTAAAGAGTGGATACTTAAATCTTACTTTGGAGTAGAAATTTTGTGAAATAAAATTCTATATGAGAGAAGAAGGTTTATAAGAGGATAATGAAATGCTATTTTGGCATAGAAAAATGAAAGGAGGTTTTATATGATTGGATTATATATCTGGATTCCGTTTGTAGGAACATTTTTAGGGGCGGCCTGTGTGCTGTTTATGACAGGGGAGTTGAAGCCGCTGGTGCAGAAATCCCTGCTGGGATTTGCATCTGGAGTCATGGTGGCAGCATCAGTATGGTCACTATTGATTCCGTCTTTAGAAATGTCAGAGGAAATGGGAAGGTTGTCATTTATTCCGGCAGCGGTTGGATTTGCCCTTGGAATTGTATTTTTGCTGGCTTTGGACAGGATTATTCCGCATTTACACTTAAACAGTGATGAGCCGGAGGGAATCAAAGCGCACCTGAAAAAAACGACCATGCTGGTACTGGCAGTTACCTTACATAATATTCCGGAAGGAATGGCAGTTGGAGTGGTGTTTGCCGGATTTGCAGCAGGCAGCGGAAGCATTACTCTGGCGGGAGCACTTGCTTTGGCAATCGGTATTGCCATTCAGAATTTCCCGGAGGGTGCAATTATATCATTGCCACTTCGCAGTGAAGGAACCGGAAAAGGAAAAGCATTTCTTTACGGTGCACTGTCCGGCATTGTAGAGCCGATAGCTGCAATTATAACCATTGCGGCAGCATCCGTAGTGATTCCGATTCTGCCATATCTGTTGTCGTTTGCAGCAGGCGCCATGATTTATGTGGTAATCGAAGAATTGCTGCCGGAGGCATCCACAGGCAGCCATTCGAATATTGCAACCATATGGTTTTCGGTAGGATTTCTGCTGATGATGATACTGGATGTGGCACTGGGATAGGAAATCCCGGATATCTGATAATTTGAGGAACATCTCATTTTTATCAGGTATCCGGGATTTTTTTCTGTCGGAAAGATAGCACTTTTAAGACAAATTCAATAATTTCTGTATTGCTTCCTGCATTTCCGGGTGTTTCCGGTATTGCAGAATCAATTCTTTTTCATGTCTGGTCAGAATGATTTTTTCGGAATCGTCATAACCGAAAGTTCCAAGAATGTCATTGATTTTATATATTTCACATAAGAGCAAAAGCGTATCGGCATCCGGCTGGGTCTGACCACTTTCCCAGCCATAAATAGTTTTTGGCGCTACCGGGACAGATTTTGCACTTAACTGGATGGAGACATCCGTCACGGAAAGCTGGTTGCGTTTGCGATATTCTTTTAATACTTTTGCGATGTTTGCATTTTTCATTTTTTCACCTCTTTTTTAATCATAAACTACCATATTTAGAACGTCAAACAATTCTCGGATAGCAGGAAAAATGAATATTGATATTCTCTTTAAGAAAGAATATAATGCTATTTATAAGAAATTATTCCCGGAATCAGAGAATAATATAAGGCAGAATCTTTTGAAAAGAGAAAGAAAAATGGCAAAGACAATAACAGAAAAATTAGCAATATACATAGCAGATAATCATTTATCCGTAACACAGGTTGCAAGGGATACCGCCATTTCGGAGGACAAACTACAGGTGGGGGCAAAGGAAAGCCTGAATGCAACAGAATTTCTGGAATTGTGTTCCTATTTGAATGTGAAGCCGGAAGAATTAGAAAAATGGTGAGTTAAATGCAAAGATATCGATGTGCAAAAGATAATATCATAACGCAGACCAGTGTCTGTCCGGTATGCAGGGAACGGGCAGAACTGGAAAAATCTGATATTTACTGGTGCGATACCTGTAACATTCCTTTGTATCAGAAAAAGTGCTCCTGCGGCAGCAAGCCAAGAAGAATAGTAACGGATATCCGGCCGGTGTTTCCGGAAGAAAGATTGTTGTTAGAAATTTTATTAAAGAAGCCATTTGCATTTTTAAAAGATTCAGTGTGGAATGGTGCCGGAAATAAATATTATGTCAATGGAAAAAGAATTGATTTTTCCATAAAGGATTTAGTGACAGTAGATGCAGAAGAAGTGCGTAAGCAGTATGAGGATTTGAAAGAACAGAATACCTATCAGTATTTTGATTCCTATATAAAAAGATTCTTAGAAGAGAACCGGGAACGTTATGAAGAGATAACAACAGAAGCAACCGGTTATATCAGAGAGAGCACAAAGAATTAT
>JBNMJI010000050.1:0-9689 GCA_050873725.1 Roseburia sp. | reverse complement strand
GATCTGCGTGGGGGCTCTGTCAGAGCGTACGGCGAAGGCAGCAAAAGAGACGAACCCGCAGATGAAGGTAGTTCATATGGATACACTGGAGGAGGCTTTGGAAGCAATTCCGGGACTGCTTCTGAAAGAGGATACCATTCTGGTGAAGGCATCCCATTTCATGCACTTCGAAAAAATAGTAGAAGCGCTGACATCTAAATAAGGAGGATAAGAACATGAAGAAAAAATGGTGGCATGACAAGGTAGCATATCAGATTTATCCAAAGAGTTTTCAGGACAGTAATGGAGACGGAATCGGTGATTTGAGAGGAATCATATCAAGATTGGATTATTTAAAAGAGCTGGGTGTCGATATCGTATGGCTTTCACCGATTTATAAATCCCCGTTTGTAGATCAGGGATATGATATTTCAGATTATTATAAAATTGCAGAAGAATTCGGAACCATGGAAGAGTTTGACGAGTTGCTTGCGGAAGCAAAGAAACGTGATATGTATATTGTGATGGATCTGGTGGTAAATCACTGCTCCGACCAGCATGAGTGGTTCCAGAAAGCATTGTCAGACCCGGATGGAGAGTATGCAGATTATTTCTATTTTGTAAAAGGAAAAGATGGCAAGGCTCCAAGCAATTACCGTTCCTATTTTGGCGGAAGTGCATGGGAGAAGGTACCAAATAGCGATAAATACTATTTACATATGTTTGCAAAAGAACAGCCGGATTTAAACTGGGAGAATCCGGTAGTGCGTCAGAAAATTTATGAAATGGTGAACTGGTGGTTAGATAAAGGTGTGGCAGGTTTCCGTATTGATGCAATTATCAATATTAAGAAAGATATTACGTTCCCATCTTTTGAACCGGATGGCCCGGATGGACTTGTAAGCTGCGTAAAGATGGTAGAAGAGGTAGATGGTGTAGGAGAATTCTTAGAAGAATTAAAACATGAGACCTTTGAAAAGCACGATGCCTTTACCGTAGGAGAAGTCTTTAATATGAAGGAAGATGAAATTTTAGAATTCATCGGAGAGGATGGACATTTCTCGACCATGTTTGACTTCAATGCACATGTGCTTACCTTTGGTGAGCATGGCTGGTACGACCAGAAACCATTGCGTTTTAAGGAGTGGCGGAAAGTAATTTTCGATTCCCAGCAGGAATTACAGGGAAAATGCTTTAAGGCTAATATCATTGAAAATCATGATGAGCCAAGAGGAGCAACCCATTATCTGCCAGAGCATGCCAGAAATGATGCCGGTAAGAAGATGCTTGGTACCGTATCCGTTCTTTTACGTGGAATTCCATTTATCTATCAGGGACAGGAAATCGGAATGACCAACTGCAAACGAAATGATATTTCAGAATATGATGACATCAGCACCATCGACCAGTATCAGGAGGCATTGCGTGCAGGAGTCAGTGAAGAGGAAGCCTTGAAATGCTGCTATGAGAACAGCCGCGATAATGCCAGAACACCAATGCAGTGGTCAGATGGGAAAAATGGCGGATTTACCGACGGAACTCCATGGCTTGCCATGAATCCGAATTACACGGAAATTAATGTGGCATCACAGGAAAATAAAGCAGATTCCGTATTATCCTACTATAAGAAATTAGTTGCACTGCGTAAGGCAAAAGAATATAAGGATACCTTTACTTATGGCATTTTTAAGCCAAAATATGAAAGTGAAGATGATATTTTTGCCTTCGAGCGGGGAAATGAAGAAAGTGGCCAGAAAATTTTAGTTCTTGCAAACTTTGGAACAGAGGAACATACCATCACATTAGAGCAAAGAATTGCCAAGGTGTTGTTAACCAATAAAGGCCGCCAGGAAGCAATCAATGCTGAGGCAGCCTTAAATGGAACAATTACATTAGACAGCTGTGAAACCGTTGTCTTAGAATTAGAAAAGTAAACGTTAGAAAGAAATTTAATCTGGAAGTTTATTCCATAATCTCGCCATCAATAGAGATGGTAACAACCTGCCATGGAATCATTTTTCCGCTCTGCTTTAAGGCATTCTGAACAGCCATTACAATGCCACCGCAGCACGGAACTTCCATGCGAACAATACTGATATCTTTGATGTTATTGTTGCGGATAATTTCAGAAAGTTTTTCGCTGTAATCCACATCATCCAGTTTGGGACATCCAATCAGGGTGATGTGGTTTTTTATAAATTTTTCATGGAAATTGCCATAGGCAAAGGCAGTACAGTCTGCAGCAATCAGTAGTCTTGCATTGTCAAAATACGGAGCATTGACTGGGGCTAATTTAATCTGAACCGGCCACTGGGTAAGCTGGCTTTCCGGTACATATGATGCCGGAACAGTGGTGGATGCAGTATTGGATGATGCATCTGAGCCTGCAGAAGCAGTCTGGTTGTTCTTACGCTGCATGGAGCGCATACGGCTGCCAGGACATCCGCCAAAAACTGGAGCTGCATTATTGGCTTGAGATACAGCATTGACAGAAGCTGCGGTATTAGCAGAAGCTGCAGGATGAATAGAAGCTTCGGCTTTCCGATTTTTTAAATGCTCTTTTACAGCAGCTTCATCATAAGCAGCGGCTTCCCGCTCTACAAAGGTAATGGCACCGGTAGGACATGCCGGAAGGCAGTCGCCTAACCCGTCGCAGTAATCTTCTCTTAAAAGCTGGGCTTTGCCATCAACCATACCGATGGCACCTTCATGGCAGGCGGATGCACATAAACCGCATCCATTACATTTTTCTTTATCGATATGAATTATTTTTCGAATCATTTAAAATTCCTCCTCATTGATTTTGTATGGTCAGTATACTATAATAGCAATGAATAATCGGTTGGAAAAACAACGGAGGTTGTAAAATGAAAAATTTTCCAGAGGTAATGAAAACATCACCTTTTTTTGAAGGAATTGAACCGGAAGAGGAAGGTGCAATACTAAAAGGACTCAAAGCCCATAAGAAGACATATATAAAACAGGATTACATCCTTCATTTTGGCGAGAAGGTAAAAGAGATGGGATTACTTCTTTCTGGAGCACTTTTGATTGTGCAGGAAGACTTCTGGGGCAACCGGAATCTGATTGCCCGGATTGGTCCGGGAGATGTTTTTGCAGAGACATTTGCCTGTGTACAGAAACAGAATATAAATGTAAGTGTAATTGCGGAGGAAGATTCTGCGGTACTATGGCTTGACATAAAGAATATACTGACGGACAGGGAAAAAATAGAAAACTGGAAAGTAACACTGCTTCGGAATTTATTAGAAAATATGGCGGAAAAAAATCTTAGGTTTAATGAAAAATTAACTCATATGGGGAAACGTAATACCAGAGAAAAGTTATTATCCTATCTGTCGGCAGAAGCACAGAAGCATGGAACATCAGAGTTTGATATCCCATTTTCCCGACAGCAGTTGGCGGACTATCTTTCCGTGGAACGAAGTGCGATGTCAACGGAGCTTGGAAAATTAAGAGATGAGGGACTGCTTTCTTTTCGGAAGAATCATTTCTGCCTGAATAAGGATGCATACCTGCAATAGGAGGAACAAATATGCCTTGGATTAATATACTTCATATATCGTTAGAGACATGGGGCTGTTTCTTTTGCATTATTTTTATTATATGTATGGTATTCAGTCATGAATTTGAAAGTAAAAAACGTACTATCTTAATTGAACTTCTCGGAATGGTAGCTTTTCTTTTACTGATGGATGCGCTTGCCTGGGCATTTCGTGGTTATCCGGGAAAAGTGGGATACTGGATGGTCCGCATCAGTAATTTCTGTGTATTTGAAGCCAGCGACCTTATGTTTATTTTCTTCCATGCCTATGTGTGTTGCCAGATTTTTGCAGGAAAAGAGAAAAAGCAGGCACCGGTGCGTGTCTGGCTGGGATATCTGATTGGAACCATCGGAATGGTTATTGTGCTTATCTCACAGTTTACTGATTTTTATTATTATTTTGATGCGAATAATTTTTATCACCGGAATGTCTGGTATCCGGTTGCACTGATTATTCCATTATCCGGAATGCTTTTAGATTTGTCCCTGATTATCCAGTATCGCAGAAAGATAAAAAAAGGTATTCTGATTTCCATGCTGTCGTACATAATATTGCCGATTATTTCAGTGGTTTTGTTATTTTTCTACTATGGAAT
Source organism: Roseburia sp. (assembly GCA_050873725.1). Taxonomy (GTDB): domain Bacteria; phylum Bacillota; class Clostridia; order Lachnospirales; family Lachnospiraceae; genus Roseburia_C. Next base: position 5,549 of record JBNMJI010000050.1, on the reverse strand, counting down.
TTCTTTGACCAATATAGCAATGACACTTTCGGTAATTTTGATGTTTATTGCGGCAAATATTGAACAGAGCAGGGAACTTCTGCGGAAAGAAAAAGAGATGTCAGAGATGCAGACCAAGATGATGCTGTCCCAGATAGGCCCGCATTTTATCTATAATACCCTGACAGCAATTAAGCATTTATGCCGGACCAATCCGGAGATGGCGGCAGAAACCGTGGATGAATTTGCGGTATATTTAAGGGGAAATATAGATTCCCTGACGCAGAAAAAGAAAATTATGTTTACGCAGGAACTGAATCATGTCAGAAATTATCTTTCGATAGAGAAGAAACGTTTTGGTGACCGTATTCGGGTGGAATACGATATAGAAGAAAAGGACTTTATGATACCGGCACTGACGCTGCAGCCACTGGTAGAAAATGCAGTAAAGCATGGAATTACCAAAAAGGAAAAAGGCGGAACGATACGCATTACCAGCAGAGCAGCAGATATGGGATATGAAGTAATGATTGATGATGATGGTGTAGGATATAAACCACCGGAAGATGATAAAATCCATACCGGAATCAGTAATGTTGCAGGCAGATTAAAGAGTATGTGCAATGGAACGCTGACCATCAGCGGAAGGGCACAGGGTGGAACACATGTGGTTATTTTCATACCGGCAGAATAGAATCCGGAATCGGTTGAGAAAGTGAGAACGTAGAAGATGAAAATATTAATTGTAGATGATGAACAGATGGCATTAGAAGATGCAAAAGATGTGGCAGAAAAGGTACAGCCGGAAGCAGAGATCTTTGGCGTAAATACCTGCAGCAGAGCCTTGGAAATCGCAGAGAGGGAAAAACCGGATGTTGCACTTCTGGACATTGAGATGCCAGGAATGAATGGACTGGAACTGGCAAAGCGTTTGAAGGAAATCCATGATTCCATAAATATTATATTTGTCACAGCATATTCAGAATATGCGTTGGAGGCTTTTTCCGTGTATGCCAGTGGATATCTGATGAAACCACTTCAGGGGAAACAGTTAAAACATGCATTTGAGAATCTCCGTTATCCGGTAACATATAAAAAAGGAATTTTACGGGTGCAGTGCTTTGGAAATTTTGAAGTGTTTTATAAGGATGAACCGGTGGCGTTTGCAAGAAATAGAGCAAAGGAATTATTTGCGTATCTTGTTGACCGGAAGGGAGCTTCCGTGAATACGGCAGAATTATGTTCCGTATTGTGGGAGGACTCTGTGAAATCTGAAAAAAACAGACATTATCTTAGAAATCTTGTGGCAGATTTAAAAAAGGCATTGCATGAATGTGAAGCGGACGATGTTTTCATATATAAAAGAAATCAATTTGCCATTGACCCGGGAAAAATTGAATGCGATTACTATCATTTCCTGCGGCATGATGTGGCGGCAATCAACAGCTATCATGGAGAATATATGAAACAGTACAGCTGGGCAGAATTCTCTATTCCGCAGTTTGAAAACCTCTCTTGAGAAATTGTATTGAATTCAAAACTTGATTTTTATTTAAAAGAGGGTACAATAATATGCAGTTAAAATAATACATATAGAGTAGAGGAGAGAAAGATATGTTTGGTTTTGGTCAACTGATTGATATTTTAAAGAAAAGCCCAAAGAAAATTGTGTTTACAGAGGGAAATGACCCAAGAATTTTAGAAGCAGCATCCCGTCTGCTGGCAAGTAATTTCTTAAGCCCGATTCTGGTCGGAAATGAAGCTGAGATTCAGAAAGCAGCAGAGGAGAGTGGATTTAATATTCGCGGAGCCAAGATTATCGATCCATTACATTTTGAAAAATTTGATGAGATGGTTACCATGTTCTGTGAATTAAGAAAGAGCAAAGGTGTAACACCGGAGCAGGCAAAAGGAATTCTTTCACAGGCTAATTATTTCGGAACCATGTTAGTAAAAATGGGATATGCTGATGCACTGTTAGGTGGAGCAACATATTCTACAGCAGATACTGTTCGTCCGGCATTACAGTTAATTAAGACAAAACCGGGTAACAGCATTGTATCATCCTGCTTCATTCTGGTACGTCCTTCTGCAACAGGCGAGAACGAAGTACTGGCAATGGCTGACTGTGCAATCAACATTCATCCGACAGAAGATGAACTGGTTGAGATTGCCGGAGAAGCAGCAGAGTGTGCAAAGATATTCGGTGTAGATCCAAAGGTAGCATTCTTAAGCTATTCTACATTAGGTTCCGGAAAGGGCGAGGATGTAGATAAGATGCGTAATGCAGCAAACAAGACAAGAGAAAAATATCCGGAGCTTCCAATCGAGGGAGAGCTTCAGTTTGATGCAGCTGTATCTCCAAGAGTTGCACGTACCAAATGTCCGGATTCCAAAGTAGCAGGCCATGCAAATACCTTTATTTTCCCAGATATCAATGCAGGAAATATCGGATATAAGATTGCACAGCGTCTTGGTAACTTCGATGCATATGGTCCAATCCTTCTTGGATTAAATGCACCAATCAATGACTTATCCCGTGGATGTAATGCATCAGAAGTATATTCCATGGCAATTATTACAGCTGCATTAGCATAAGCTGTTAGAACGAAAAGGTGACGGTATGCATAACGAATTAACACAAAGTGATATCAAGAAGATGGAAGAAGAAATTGAATATCGGAAATTAGTGGTACGAAAGAATGCAATCCGTGCGGTACAGGAAGCAAGAGAACAGGGTGACTTAAGTGAAAACTTTGAGTATTATGCCGCCAAGAAAGATAAGAATAAAAACGAAAGCAGAATTCGTTATTTGGAGCGTATGATTCGTACCGCAGTCGTGGTATCGGATGATTCCAAAGAAGACGAGGTAGGCATCAATAATACGGTGACGGTTTATATTGAAGAGGACGATATGGAAGAATCCTTCAAATTGGTGACCACCATGCGTGGTAATTCACTGAAAGGATTAATCAGTATCGAATCTCCTATGGGTAAAGCAGTGCTTGGCCATAAGGTAGGCGACCGTGTCAGTGTGAAGGTGAATGACGATTACAGTTATGATGTAATTATCCGTAAAATTGAAAATACCGGAGAAGAGAACGAGAAAATCCGAAGCTTCTAAAAGAACAGAATAAGAACCTGAAAACGGTTTTGACTATGAAGAGGTCTGTAAAAGATAATCCTTTTACAGACCTCTTCTTGTATATTTTGCACAAATTATGAAATGAATTTTTGTGAATGAAAATGACGGAATATGATTGACTGTGACGGATTTTGAACGTATAATAAAACCATAGAAAGCAGAAAATAGAAATGGGAGGGATGATATGCTGACAGAGGAAAGATATGGAAAAATCCTTTCCCTGCTGGAAGAACAGGGCAGTGTTAAAGTGACTGAGCTGATGCAGCTGTTAGATGCTTCTGAGTCAACGGTGCGAAGAGATTTGAATGCTTTGGACGAAAATGGAAAGCTTTTGAAGGTTCATGGCGGAGCAATTTTAAGAGGAACGGTATTCCATACACAGGATGATGATGTTCCACTTCGAAGAAACATGCATCGTGATGAGAAGGCAACCATAGCAAAGTATGCAGCATCCTTAATTACAGCAGATGATTTTATTTATCTGGATGCAGGAACCACAACAGACTGCATGATAGACTTTATGGATGTGAAGCCATCCTGTGTGGTAACCAATGCAGTAGCCCATGCAAAACGGCTCTCTGAACTGGGATGTGAGGTTTATATCATCGGTGGAGAGTTTAAAGCATCCACAGAAGCAGTGGTAGGTGCTGAGGCAGTGGAGTCCTTGGATAAATATAATTTTACCAAAGGATTTTTTGGAACCAATGGAATTAATGTAGAAAAAGGATATACCACACCGGACGTCAAAGAAGCCATGGTAAAGAAGAAAGCAATGGCAAATTGCAGTCAGTGTTATATCTTAGGAGATAAGAGTAAATTTGCACAGATATCCAGTGTAACATTTGCACCATTTGCTTCGGCAGATGTGATTACAACAGGTCTTACCTTAGAAACTTATCGAAAGTATAAAAATATAAAGGAGGTGGAAGAATGATTTATACAGTAACTTTCAATCCGTCACTGGATTATGTAGTGGATGTAAAAACCTTCAAAACCGGTCAGGTAAATCGTACTGAGCAGGAGAAGATGTTCCCAGGAGGAAAGGGAATCAACGTATCCATTGTACTGAATCATCTGGGACTAAAGAGCACCGCCTGGGGCTTCTTAGCTGGCTTTACCGGAGAAGAAATCAGCAAGCGTCTGGATGAAGAGGGTGTAAATACCGATTTCATTCAGGTGGAGGAAGGAATATCAAGAATTAATGTGAAGCTTCGTTCCTCAGAAGAAACAGAAATCAATGGTCAGGGTCCGATGATTCGTAATACAGATATTGAAAAACTTTATGCAAAATTAGATACCTTAAAGGCCGGTGATGTGCTGGTACTGGCAGGAAGCATACCGGATGTAATGCCACAGTCCATTTATATGGACATCATGAAATATCTGGAAGGAAAGGATGTCATGATTGCTGTGGATGCAACCAGAGATCTTTTGGCAAATGTGCTTCCGCTTCATCCATTCCTGATTAAACCGAATAATCATGAATTAGGACAGTTATTCGGTGTGACAATCAGCAGCAAAGAAGATGTAAAGAAATACGCAGCAAAACTGCAGGAGCAGGGTGCAAGAAATGTCCTTGTTTCCATGGCAGGTGATGGAGCAATGCTTTTGACAGAAGATGGAAAAGCGTATGAGAGCGAAGCTCCGAAAGGAAAAGTAAAGAATTCCGTAGGTGCAGGAGACTCCATGGTGGCAGGTTTCCTGGCAGGATATTTAGAGCATAGGGATTATGCACAGGCGTTTAAGATGGGCGTCTGTACCGGAAGTGCCAGTGCATTTTCGGAAGAACTTGCAACCAGAGAAGAAGTTGAACAATTATTAAAGAATCATGCATTTCCATTTTAAGAAAAAGGAGGAAGGTATATGAGAATCAGAGATTTGCTGGCACCGGAAAGCATTCAGTTGAATGGCTCAGCAACCGGAAAGGAAGATGTATTAAACCAGATGGTTTCCCTGATGGTAAAGAGTGGAAAAATTGCAGATGAAGAGACTTACCGGAAAGGAGTCTTTGCAAGAGAGGAAGAGAGTACCACAGGAATTGGAGAGGGCATTGCAATTCCTCATTGCAAATCAGCAGCCGTAAAGAAACCGGGATTAAGTGCAATGGTATTAAAGGATGGGGTAGATTTTGATGCCTTAGATGGAGAGAAAGTTCATTTGATCTTCTTAATTGCAGCACCGGATACGGAAGACAATGTACATCTTGACGTATTAAGTCGTTTGTCTGTACTCCTGATGGATGAGAATTTCACCAATGGATTAAAACAGGCTGCTTCGGTAGAAGAATTCTTAAAAGTTATTGATGAAGCAGAGTCTGAGAAGGAAGAAAAAGAAGAACAGAAGGAAGCAGAAGTAAAGGCACCGGAAGAAAATCAGAAAAAGATTCTTGCAGTAACTGGATGTCCGACTGGAATCGCCCATACAT
>JBNMJI010000049.1:0-9830 GCA_050873725.1 Roseburia sp. | reverse complement strand
TTTTTCCACAATCAGCAATTTTGCATCATCTGCAGAAAGATTGTGACTTTCCATTACATTTTTTACCCGGATTTCGTCCGGTGCATAAATAAAAATACGTAATATCGGTTTCTGTTCTTTTAAAATATAATCAGCAGAACGTCCTATAATCACACAGGACTCTCTTGCTGCAAGTTTTCGAATAATTGTTTTCTGGACGTGAATTGCACGTTCTGTCAAATCAGCGTATTTGGAGAAAGAGCCTCTGACATCACCTTCTGCTCCTTTACCGGCAATAGTCACTCCTTCTTCTACCTTTTCCATAATATCTTTGGGAATTCCTACTTCTTTGATAATCTCATCTACCGTTTCACGGTCATAAAACTTGATGCCTAAATCCTGTGCAACCTTTTTCCCAATCTGATTTCCTTTTGCGCCATATTCGCATCCTATTGTAATAACAAGATGTTCCATTTTGCTTCCCTTCCTTAATGTATATACATGCGATTTTTCTCACCTGCAGAATCTGCCACCGGCAGCTTCGTACGGATGCCTGACAACTATCTGCATAAAAAAGACGGGGACACACTTATTTTCTGTGACATCCTCGTCTTTTCTGCTTCTTATCTTTTTTATTCTATTATTATCTTTCTGTTATTCCTCCAGTGCCCGATTTATAGGACACTGATTCATGAATTTCTTATTTTTCCAGTGATTTTACGGTCTCTTCAATGATTGCATATGCTTTATCACATTCTTCTGCGGATACGATAAGTGGTGGTACCATACGAATGACATGTGCACCAATGGCTGTAATCAGAAGTTTTCTGTCTAAGCAGCCATGCTTTACTTCTACACCGGAAATAGTATCATCAAATTCTACACCAACTAATAAGCCCTGATGTCTTACTTCTTTGACATGTGGTAATTTTTCCAATTTTGCTGAGAAATAGTCTCCCATTTTCTTTGCACTTCCAGCCAGGTCATTGTCTAAGAGCTCTCCTACCTCAGCCAAAGCTGCTGCACAGCTGATTGGGTGTCCACCAAAGGTTGTTCCGTGAGAACCAGGAGTAAATGCTTTGGCAACCTCTTCTGTTGCACAGATTGCACCGATTGGCATTCCGCCGCCAAGACCTTTTGCCATAGATACGATATCCGGTTTTACGCCATAATTCATATAGGACATTACTGCACCGGTTCTGCACCATCCGGTCTGTACCTCATCTAACAATAAGAGCATTCCTTTCTCATCACAGAACTCTCTTAAGCCTTTCATGAATTCCATGGTTGCCGGATGTACTCCGCCTTCGCCCTGTACCGGCTCAATCATGATTGCGATTGTATTTTCGGTACATGCATTTTTAAATGCTTCTAAATCATTGTATGGCGCATAGGAGAATCCGTAGGTCATTGGTCCGAATCCTACCTGGCAGCCATTTCCCGGCTGACCGGTTGCTGACATTGCTCCAAATGTTCTTCCATGGAATCCCATTTTAGCAGTTACGATATGATATTTGTTTGGACCGTATTTTTCAATTCCATATTTACGAGCCATTTTAATCATTGCTTCATTTGCTTCTGTACCGGAGTTCTGGTAGAAAATTTTGTCCATGCCAAGGGTCTTACAAACTTTTTCTGCTAACAGTGCCTGTGGAATGGTATACGGATAGTTGAAGGTATGCATGATATCGTCTACCTGATCTTTGACTGCTGCTACTACCTTCGGGTTACGGTTTCCTGCATTGTTTACAGCGATTCCTGCATAGAAGTCAAGATACGGTGTTCCGTTCTCATCATAGAGATACATTCCTTCTGCTGTCTCAGCCAGAAAATCGAAACGCTCATAAGTCTCAATCATATATTTATTTACTTTATCTTTAATGTCCTGTACGCTTAATCCTGTGTCTTTTAATTTCATAATCGAATCCTCCTTGACATATTCTTTACTCTTTTTTGTTTTCTCTTTAAACCGGTTTGTTTTGTTCAATAGACTTTCTCGCTACTCGCGAAAAAAAGGCACTTACCGATTGGTAAGCGCCTTCGCTTTTGTTTGTCTATTATTTTGAACAGTTATACAATATCACGTCTGTTTTGCTCTGTCAATATTTTTTTACAAAAAGTTGTATTTTCCTGTTTTTTCTGCTTTTTTCAGTCTATTTGTGAGAATTAATAGAATATATTGTATGTTTTTGTGTATTATAATGCACATTTGTATTATCCATTCGTACACTATAGTATCGTTTTGACTTTATACACTCTCCGCTCCGATATATGTTTCGATTCTATCCCGCTGTAAATGCTCTCCGATTACAATAATAACTTCCTGACCTTCCTGAATCGGTTCCATCCGCACTCCATTATGGGTAGCATTAAGCTGTATCCAGGAATTATCTTCTGCTTTTATAAATCCCTTAATCCGAAATACTGCTCCGCAGGAACTGTCTTCTAAGATTTCTTTTGCGACTTTCTGCATTTTTTCTGCCGTCATAGGTACATTCATAAAATACTGAGACTCGAAACCGGAGTGTTCCTCCAGATCCATTTTCTCATAATTTTCCATTACATAGCCACTGCTCATAATCCGGTGCAAATCTTCCGAAGTAAGCTGTGGTGTACTCTTACGCAGAATCTCTTTTTCCAGTTTTCTCTCACAGTGAATTTTCTCCAAGGCCTCATTGAGGTGTGCCACCGTTGCATCCATTTCTTCTTCTGTAGCTTCATCGGCATGGCTTAATAAAATGCAGCCTGCATCTGCCACCTCTGATGCCAGAATAAAATCTGCCTCATCGGACAGCTCCTTTTCCAGCTTGGCATCTACAATTGCAATTACATTTCCAATCTCATACCACTGATCCAGCGGTTCTTCCCGCAATGCATCAAAAAATTCGTCTACATCGAAAATGCCGGATGGCTCCACCAGCACCCTGTCATATCCGCACATGCCCATGGCAATTAACTTTGTCTTAAAACGTCTTCTGTGGCAGTCCTTATCACAGCCTCCGGCTACCATTTCCAACTCACAGTTATCTCCCATCAAATCCTGCAGCAGCATCATGTCCACATTTACTGCGCCATAGTCATTCTCCAAGATTCCAATATTCATGCCCTGTTCCATCAGATACTGGGCGTATTTTCTTATAAATGTTGTTTTACCGGAACCTAAAAAGCCGGTAATTAAGTCGATTTTTACCATGTTTGTCCCTTTCCACTTTCTGCTGACACACAAGCCTTTGAACTGTTCTTATTCTATCATATGGAAAAGGTATTGAAAATACTTCATGGCTTCATCCTATTGGATAAAGCCATGTTATCATTTCTTTTATGCAAAATTTCTTTTATGTAAAATTTTTTCTATGCACACAATTTTCTTTTCAGTATTCCTATCTCATCTTCCGTCATTCCGATATTCGTAAAATACTGTTCCGCCGTGCCATATTTTTGCTGGAAGAATGCCAGTGTCTTTTGCATTTCCTCCTGGGGTGATTTCAGCATATACTCCGGAATTTCTACTCCATACTGCTTCATCTGTTCCCGCTGTCTATCAAATACTTCCTTCATATACTGTTCACTGACACTATAATCTTTTACGATAATGTCATCTTCCACACCTGCCAGTTTCAGCAGCAACATGGCAGTCACCCCTGTGCGGTCTTTTCCGGCTGTACAGTTAAACAATACACACCCTTCCGGATACCGGCACATGGTACGGAAAATATGCGCATACTCCCGCTTGGAATGTTCCAGTAGCTGAACATATAATGCTCCCATGCTCTCCGGCATTTTTCCCTGAAATCCGGACGAATTCATTTCATCCAGCATCGGAATATTATAATAATCTACTTTTTCATCCTGTTCTAACGCACATGGTGCCTTTTCCCGCTCCATTCTGCTGCGTAAATCAATCACTGCTTTTACGCCATAAGAAAGCAGTGTCTCCTTATCCTTCTCATCCAGCTGATGCAGACTGTCTGCCCGCAAAAACTGATGTCTTCTTAGCGGCTGATGGGATTTATTTTCATAAGTGCCCAAATCACGTACATTATGGGCTCCTTTGAGATTTAATGGTTTTGCAATTTCCTGCTGCACTATTTTAACCCCCATTTCATAAAAGAATTTACAATATTTTTCTGCATTACCAGATAGAATGCCAGAATCGGTATACAGGATACTGTTGTTGCTGCCATCAGAGAGCCCCATAAGTTTACATCCGAACTTACAAACATTTTTAAGCCTATCTGAAGTGGTGCATCTTCAAGCCTCTTTGACAACAACATTGGCCACATATAATCGTTCCAGGAATTAATAAATAATAGAATTCCCAGTGATGAAATGGATGCTTTCATTGTCGGTATTACAATATTCCACATAATCCGGAGTTCCCCGCTTCCATCCACTCTTGCAGCTTCAATCAATGCCCTTGGAAAAGATTCAAATGCCTGATACATGGAAATACATGCAAATGCAGATGCCGCATAAGGCAGAATAATTCCAAGAATATTTCCATTTAATCCGAGATTGTTAACCAAGGTATAATTTGGCACCATAATTGCCTGAAATGGTATCAGCCAGGTCAGCGTCAGGATTCCATAAATCAACTTTTTTCCTTTAAAATTCCAACGCATCAATCCATATGCTGCAAGCACGGATGTCACCAGCTGACATGCAGTTTCTGCTGCACTGATTGCAATAGATTTCCCCATCATTTTTAAAATCGGCATCTGGGTAAATGCATAAAAATAATTTTCCAGTGAGAATTTCTTTGGCAACGGGAGATAATTAAAAATTTCCGATTCTCCCTTTAAGGAGGATATTATCATCCAATAAAGTGGAAATACTGCAAAGAATGACAACGCAATCAAAAGCAGGTGTTTCATAACAGTACTGATACTTTTTCTCATCTCATTTGCCTCCTAATTATCATAAAATGCCACTCTGTCCGAAAGCTTCTGCAACATCAGTGCAATAATTCCAAAGATTACCAGGAACAAGGTTGCCGCTGCCGCACAGGCACCTACATTCATATCTCCAAATGCAAATTTATACATCATATAATAAATATTCGTTGAGGTAGAGAATGGTCCTCCCTGTGTCAACACATCAATGTATGCAAAAGACCACTGACTTGAAAACAGAATACTCATCATCAGCATCATCATGATTGTTGGAGATAATAACGGAATCGTAATATGAATAAAGCTCCGGAACCGTCCGGCACCATCCATTTTTGATGCTTCATAATACTGGGTATCAATTCCGCTTAATGCAGAAGAAAACATCAGTGTACTAAAACCTATCATTTTCCATCCGGAAATCAGAATAATCATTGGCATAGCATATTTCTGGTTGGAAAAAAATGCGATATTTTCCGTTGTGATTCCAAAGACCTGTAATAAATGATTGATAAGTCCATTCGATGGATGTAACAGCCACTGGAAAATAACACTGACTGCCACCGGTGCCATAATCATAGGAATAAAGAATAATGTCCGGTAAATTCTCTTTGCCGCATTATTCAAATCCTGTGTAGCCGTTGCAATAAAAATTGGCAGAATAATGGAAAATGGTAACATTCCAAGCACATAAAACAATGTATTTTTTAATGCCGGAACAAAATCCTTATTCGTCAGCAATTTCTGGAAGTTCTGTAATCCTACATATTCCGGCACCGTACCCGGAACCATACTCCATTTGTACAAACTATACTGGATGGTTTCTAACAGTGGTTTATAATGCCAGAATAAAATCATAAGAATAGCTGGTGCCAGAAACAGATATGGCTTCAGTTTTTCTGCCTTCTTTTTCTGTTTTAAGAAAGCCGCTCCGGCTTTCTTAAGAGCAGCTTCCTTTCCTAATACTTTTTTATTTTCTAAGCCAATTGTACTTACGCCTGTATGCATCTGTTTTTCCTCTTTTACTGTAATAGCTGGTTGATATCATCCTGCGCTTTGTCTAATACTTCTTTTACATCTGCATCCGTTGTAATAGCTTCTACTGTTGCATCACGGAAAATTGTGAATGCTTCTGTTGCCACATCTCCAGGCCAGATTGTTACCGGGCGGATTTCTTTCAACTGTTCCAGGTTAATTTTTAACAATGGGTTTTCATCTACATAAGTTTTTAAGTATTTCGGGTCGTCTGCCAGTTCGGTACGCAGTGGTAAGTATCCGATTTCGGATGTAATAATGGTATAACCATCATTTCCTGTTGCATATTTGATGAACTCCCAGATTGCCTGTGCTTTCTGCTCGCTGTCCGAGCGGACTGCAAGACAGCTTCCTGAGTTAACCGGTACTGCATCATTACCATTTAATCCAGGCATTGCTGCCCCATATAATTCCCAGTCACCTGCTTCAGATGCACTCTTAAATCCACTTAACATGGAAGTTGACTGGATATGCATAGCAAGATTTCCTGCCATAAACTGCTGTGATAATTCAGAATCAGTTCCCTTTGCAGCACATCCTTCGGTATAGAATTCTTTCCATAATTCAAATGCTTTTACGGTATTATCATTTGCAAATACAGCTTCTGTTTTATCTTCATTTACCATATCTGAACCAGCTGTATATACAATACCTTCTGTTACCCAGCCATTGTCCGGAGCCAGTCCAAATCCATCCACGCCTGTTTTTTCCTTAATGGTTTTTGCCATTTCCAGCATTTCATCCCAGGTCTTTGGTGGCTGGTTCGGATCCAACCCTGCTTCTTCAAATAATTTTCCATTGATGTAAAGAATCGGTGTACTGAATGTAAATGCCAGTCCATAGGTCTTGCCATCAATTTTTCCAAGGCTTAATGCATTCTCAGAAATTCCTTCAAAGTGTGCCTTTAATTCATCCTCCGGAAATACATCTTCATATGCCTGAATTCCTAAGGATTCCCTAGAGCTGTCCAGTGTTCCAAATGTATGCTGGATAATATCTACCTGATTACCCGCCTGAATATCTGTCTTAAACTTTGTCATGTCATCCGGAACGCCTTCGACGATAACACCCTTTTCTTTTCCAATCGTATCATTGAATTCATTAATCAGATGTTCCATTCCATCCTTCATACTCGGATAATTTAAACTGTAACTATAGAAAGTTACCTTTACCGGATTTTCCGGATCTAACAGGTTATCATCAAATGACACTTCACTGCTTTCTGCTGCTGTGTCCTGTACTTCATTATTATCACTCTTGATTCCGGATGGGCCACATCCCATCATAGCCGGAACCATCATACATGCTGCCATTCCTAATGCAATTATCTTATTCCATTTTTTCATCTTACTGTTCTCCTCTTTTCTTCATCAGTTTCATCAACACTTCCATATCTATTGCTGCAAGCACTTTCTGCTCCTTTGCCTGCTCTACATGCATCTGCCAGCTGTCTTTTGTAAATGTATAAATGCTATAGCCGGTTTTCTCCACCATGCAAAATTTCTCCGGTGTATTTTCTGAACCAAATGCTGTAGAATCTGCTGTAAGCTGTGGTATCTTTTCCAGAAAATCCACACTGTTTTCATGCGTATGACCACAAAAAATTGCTCTTACGTCACTGTTTTTTATTATTTCCTTTAACTCATCACTGACCTGCATGGAAAATGCATCTGTCCGCCACACAATCGGATGATGAAATGCCAGAATTGTTCCATATTCTGTTGTTTTATTCTTTAGAATTCCTGCAAGCCATTCTTCCTGTTCTCTGCTGATAGCTCCTGTTTCCTGCCCTTCTACTGCTGAATCCAGAACTACAATTCTTAAATTTGCAATTTCTTCCACATGGCAATAGGCTGTTTTTTCTTCCAATCCCATGCTCTCAAAGAATGGCTTCTTCCGATCATGATTTCCAAGTGCATATACTGCCTTGGTAGTCGGCAATGACTCCTTTACAATCTCAAAGAAGTAATCATAATCTTCTTTTGTTCCTTCATGAATCAAGTCTCCGGTAAATAATACGAAATCCAGTTTCTGCTGTTCTAACTTTTCCAGACAGTTTCTTAACGTATTCGATGGACTTTCACATTTTTCAAACACATCCTTCATGGAACTGTTTCCATAATCTTTACACAGATGTGTATCCGAAACATGTGCAAATCGAATAGCTTCCATAATCTTGTTCCTCCTGTATTCTCTTAACCATTTCGTTTACAATATGGAGTATAAAGACGCTCCGTAAAATATACACACTGTTTTATGTTAAATTCATGTAAAATATACACACTGTTTAATTTTCACTGTTTTAAGTTTTACGAGTACAAATATCAACTGCAAAAAGCTCTCTTTACGATTTTTTGCATAGAAAAAACTGGCGTAATACCATGTCGTATTACACCAGTTCTCTTCTGCTGTCATTTTTCTCTTATTTAAGTTTTTCCTGCTGAATTCCTTCCCAAATATGTTCTACCAAGGCAGAATGATAGTTCTCATTTCGAACACCTTCCAAAAGCGTATTCATAGCTGCTACCAGCACATCAATTGCAGGAACTCCATATTTTACAGGAATTGCATCACTGTTACCACAGATAATCTGCAATGCCCCAAGTGCCCCGTAAACAACGGATATTCCTGTCTCTGTCTTCTTCAATCCTTCTCTTACGGAACCATCTTCAAAGTTCTCCACCAGACTTCCTACCATGGCACCTGATGTCATTCCCGTTGTCTCATACAGTTCTCTTGTATACTCCGTATCCGGATATAATTGGTTATTTAAATATTCCTTGCTGAAATGAAAGAAAAACTTATAATACTCCGGCATCTGAAGATAAACATCCACCAGTCCCCGCAGATAAATTGCCATTTTCTCACAGGTAGTATATTCCGGTTCTCTTATCCTCTCTAAAATACTGCCTAATGCTTTTTCACTAAAATGAATATAGATTTCCCAGACAATTTCATCCCTGTTTTCAAAATAACGATACAGTGTTGCCCTTGTTATCCCACATTCCTGTGCAATCCGGCTCATACTGATTTCTTTTATCTCATATTCCATAAACAACTGTTCCGCTGTCTCTAAAATCAGGGAACGCTGTTTATCACTGTGCTTTACATATTTATGTTCTTTCATACCTCAATCTCTCCTTATACCATTTTTCTTTTGCATGTACCATCTCATCCTTCTTTTTCCGAAAAAAGAGTTATGTTAAGGATAATGAAACTATGTAAACTTTAATACCCTGCCCTTGTAAAGCAGGCGTAAAATAAATATCATTTGCAGCATTTAGCAGTTATCCCTTGTCGCTTCTCAGACGTCCCGCTCCAGCCGCCGTAACAGCTTCTGATACGCCTCCATCACCTCATCATGATGACTTCGGATATAATCCGTATCCGGAATGTCATGATTCTTGATGGCATACTCTAATCCCTTAAACTGCTCAGCCAGCTCCATGGCTCCGATATTCGCAGACACATTTTTCAGTCCATGCACATGAATCTGATACTGTGCCCAGTCCCCTGCCTCATAATCCTGCTGCAGAGTATCCACCATCTCATCCTTCAGATAGACTTTTAATATCTTAAAATAAAACGCTTCATCTCCCATGCATACGGACATTCCCTGCTTCGTATCAAGATATGGGAAACGCTCCTGCAATGATTCCCTATCCCAAAACTCTTCTGTTTCGAGATTCTCTTCTGTTTCAAGACCTTCTTCTGTTTCGATGCTTTCTTCTGCTGCAATCTTATGCTCTGCCTTCATATCCGTCTGCTTGTCTGCCAGAAAACGTTCCAGTATCTTCCACATTTTTTCTTCAAAAATCGGCTTTGAAATATAATCCGCAAATCCATGCTGCAAATACATTTCCTTCGCTCCTTTTACCGCATTGGCTGTCATAGCAATTACCGGTGTGTTTTTATTCAGATGATTGA
>JBNMJI010000048.1:0-9864 GCA_050873725.1 Roseburia sp. | reverse complement strand
AGATTCATGGCAGGCTCAATGTGTTTTAACAGAACCTGTCCTGCAGGAGTAAGCTGGACTTTCTTGGTGCTTCGGATGAAAAGCGGCTGCTCTAATTTCTTTTCTAAGGTTTTGATGGACTGGCTCACCGCAGACTGGGAAATGTAAAGCTGCTTGCTGGCTTCCGAGAAGCTTAAGGAAGTAGCAACGTGATAGAATACTTTATATAATTCATAATTAATATCCATAATGGCTCCTTTGTCATATCAGAATGCATATCTTATATATTTTCCTTTATTATAAGTGACGCTTATAACTGTGTCAACATTAGTAACTCTTATAAATAAAATTAAATATATTAATTGTTCTTATTCATAATGCCGTGCTATAATGGGCATAAGAAAGTAAACATTCAGGAGGTAGAAGATGAGTAAGGTAAGAAGAGTGTATGTCGAGAAAAAAGACGCTTACGCAGTACGCGCCAAAGAGTTACATGCAGAGATTAAGAGTTATCTTGGAATCAGCACAGTAGATAAGGTACGTGTCCTGATTCGTTATGATATTGAAAACATTTCCGATGATGTATATAAAAGAGCAGTTCAGACTGTATTTTCAGAGCCGCCGGTAGACGATGTCTATGAAGAGAATTTTGAAATTGGCAATGGAAAGGTATTTTCCGTTGAATTCCTTCCGGGACAGTTCGACCAGAGAGCAGATTCTGCAGAGCAGTGTGTGAAACTTTTAAAAGAGGATGAAGAGCCGGTTATCCGTACCGCAACATCTTATGTTATTTACGGAGATATCAATGCAGAACAGTTAGAGGCAATCAAGCATCACTGCATCAACCCGGTAGATTCCAGAGAGACCGGAATGGAAAAACCTGAGACTTTGGTAACAGAGTTCCCGGAGCCTGCAGATGTTAAGATTATGACCGGATTTAAGGATATGCCGGAGCAGGAATTAAAAGCACTCTATGATTCCCTTGGACTTGCTATGACATTCAAGGATTTCTTACATATTCAGAATTACTTCCATGGAGAAGAGGACAGAGATCCATCCATGACAGAGATTCGTGTACTGGATACCTACTGGTCAGACCATTGCCGTCATACCACATTTTCTACCGAATTGAAAAATGTTGCATTTGAAGATGGTTTCTACAAGGAGCCAATGGAAAAGACTTACGAGGATTACCTTGATACACATAAGAAAATGTATGAAGGCAGAGATGACAAGTTTGTCTGCTTAATGGACATTGCATTAATGGCAATGAAGCGCCTGAAAAAAGAAGGAAAATTACAGGATCAGGAAGAATCCGATGAGATTAATGCCTGCTCTATCGTAGTACCTGTTGAAGTAGATGGAAAGACGGAAGAGTGGCTTGTAAACTTTAAAAATGAGACTCACAACCACCCAACTGAAATCGAGCCGTTTGGTGGTGCTGCAACCTGTCTCGGTGGAGCAATCCGTGACCCGTTGTCAGGACGTACCTATGTATATCAGGCAATGCGTGTAACCGGAGCTGCTGACCCTACCGTATCTGTAAAAGATACCATGGAAGGAAAACTTCCTCAGAAGAAACTGGTTCGTGGCGCAGCACAGGGATACAGTTCCTATGGTAACCAGATTGGACTTGCTACCGGATATGTCAAAGAAGTATATCATCCGGATTATGTTGCGAAGAGAATGGAAATCGGAGCCGTTATGGGAGCTGCACCTCGTCGTGCCGTTCAGAGACTGACTTCTGATCCGGGAGATATTATTATTCTCTTAGGCGGACGTACCGGACGTGATGGCTGTGGTGGAGCAACCGGTTCCTCCAAAGCACACAATACAGAATCCATTGATACCTGTGGTGCTGAGGTTCAGAAAGGTAACCCACCTACCGAGCGTAAGATTCAGAGACTTTTCCGCAGAGAAGAAGTTGCACATATCATTAAGAAATGTAATGACTTTGGTGCCGGCGGAGTTTCTGTAGCAATCGGAGAGCTGGCAGATGGATTACAGGTTGATTTGGATAAAGTTCCGAAGAAATATGCCGGACTGGACGGAACAGAACTTGCTATTTCCGAATCCCAGGAGCGTATGGCAGTTGTTGTTGCACCGGAAGATGCACAACAGTTCTTAGATTATGCAAAAGAAGAAAACTTAGAGGCTGTGAAGGTTGCTGTTGTAACCGAAGAACCAAGATTAGTATTATCCTGGAGAGGAAAAGAAATCGTAAATCTTTCCAGAGCATTCTTAGATACCAACGGAGCACACCAGGAGACTGATGTAAAGGTAGAGCTTCCGGTAAAAGAAGAGAATTATTTAAATAAAATCAGCACAAAGGCTGTTGAAGAAGCAGTTGCAGCAGGCGATATGAAAGCTGCATGGTTAAATGAATTAAAAGACCTTAACGTATGTTCCCAGAAAGGTCTCGTAGAAATGTTTGATGGTTCCATCGGAGCAGGCAGTGTATACATGCCATATGGTGGAAAATATCAGTTGACCGAGACACAGAGTATGGTTGCAAAACTTCCGGTTATGACTGGAAAATGCGATACAGTAACCATGATGAGTTACGGATTTGATCCATATTTATCTTCCTGGAGCCCATACCATGGAGCAGCTTATGCAGTATTAGAGTCTGTTTCCCGTATCGTAACAGCCGGTGGTGATTTCCACAAGATTCGTTTTACATTCCAGGAATACTTCCGCAGAATGTCAGAGGATCCAAGCCGTTGGAGCCAGCCTTTTGCAGCACTGCTTGGTGCTTATAATGCGCAGATTGGGTTCGGACTTCCATCCATCGGTGGAAAGGACTCCATGTCCGGTTCCTTTAATGAAATCGATGTACCGCCAACACTGGTATCCTTTGCAGTTGATGTAGCAAAAGAAAAAGATGTTATCACACCGGAGCTTAAGAAAGAAAATGATAAGCTGATGTTATTTACCATCGAAAAAGATGCTTATGACATGCCGGATTATGCACAGGTTATGAAGCTTTATGATGCAATTCATGAGATGACAGAAACCGGTGTTATCGTAGCAGCTTATGCATTAGATGGAAAAGGTCTTGCAGCAGCAGTCAGCAAGATGGCATTTGGTAATAAACTTGGTGTTACAGTAAACGCGGATGTAACAAAAGAAACATTATTTGCACCGGGCTTTGGAAATATCGTAGCAGAAGTTCCGGAAGATAAAGTTGCAAAAGCACAGGAAATCCTTGCAGCAGCAGGTCTTGCAGCAAACGGAACTGTTGTGGGATCTGTAAATGACAGTAAGAACTTTGTCTATGGTGATATGAGCATTTCCATGGATGAAGCAATCGAAGCATGGGGACAGACTTTAGAGAAAGTATTCCCAACCAGAGCAACCACCGGAACAGAAGAAGTGAAGAGTGGACTTTACGATACCAAAGACATTTACGTTTGCAAGCACAAAGTTGCCCGTCCACATGTATTTATTCCGGTATTTCCGGGAACCAACTGCGAGTACGACAGTGCAAAAGCATTTGAAAATGCAGGCGCAGATGTAACCGTAAAAGTATTTAAGAACTTAAACGCAGAAGACATCCGTGATTCTGTGGATGTATTTGTAAAGGCAATTGATCAGGCACAGATTATCATGTTCCCAGGTGGATTCTCCGCAGGAGATGAACCGGAAGGCTCTGCAAAATTCTTTGCAACAGCATTCCGTAATGAGAAGATGAAAGAAGCTGTAAACAAGCTTTTAAATGAGCGTGACGGTCTTGCACTTGGTATCTGTAACGGATTCCAGGCACTGATTAAATTAGGTCTGGTTCCTTACGGCAAGATTACACACCAGAGACCGGATTCACCGACTCTGACCTACAATACCATCGGACGTCATATTTCCAAGATGGTATACACCAAGGTAGTGACCAACAAGTCCCCATGGTTAGCACAGGCTGAACTTGGCGGCGTATACTGTAACCCGGCATCCCATGGCGAGGGACGTTTCGTTGCTCCGAAGGAGTGGTTAGACAAGCTCTTTGAGAATGGTCAGGTAGCAACCCAGTATGTAAACGAAGCCGGTGTTCCAACCATGGATGAAGAGTGGAACGTAAACGGTTCTTACATGGCAATCGAAGGTATCACCAGTCCGGACGGACGTGTCCTTGGTAAGATGGCACATGCAGAGCGCCGTGGAGAGTCTGTTGCAGTCAACATTTATGGCGAGCAGGATATGAAGCTGTTCGAAAGTGGAGTAGCATACTTTAAATAAAAACCGAGCGGTTCTGTTAAAAACAGAACCGCTCGATTGCGTATGCAACACCATCTTCTTCGTTGGAAAGTGAAATGAAATCAGCCGAATCTTTTAGGAGCTGCTGTGCATTTCCCATGGCAACGCCGATACCGGAGGCTTTGACGATATCGAGGTCGTTTTCACTGTCGCCTACTGCCATGGTATCTTCCATGGAAATGTGGAGGTAATCACAGAGAAATTTAAGTCCTTTGGATTTGGCAATGCCCCGTCTGGTAACTTCTAAGTTATGAAAACCGCCGGATACATAAGTGACTTCCGGGAAGGTGTCTAAGATTTCTTTTGCTTTATCTCTGGTGGTATAGCTTCCATCTGCATCCGGTGCAAAGTTTAAAGTCAGTTTTGAAACACAAAGTTTATGTTCTTCGATATAAGAGGCTAAATCAGTAATCGGCTTCCGGGTGGTCTGGATGTATTTCTTTAAGGAATCCGGAATATCTAAAAGGTCAGTAAGCTCGCTGGTGGAAAACTGGGTATAGCCGTCACCGTTGATAAAGGCATCGATATGAAGAGACTGTGTATAGAGTTTGCGTAACAGCCGGACACTTAAATCCGTATCCATGCTTTCATCTAAGAGCAGTTCTTTTTCCGGGACGCGGTATACCGCAGAACCGTTGGCAGTAATGGCATATTGGATGCCAAGCTCTTTCATTTCTTCCACAGGAAGACCAATATAAGGCCGCCCGGTGGAGATAATAACGGTAATTCCACTTTCTACGGCTTTTCGAATGATTTCTTTATTATGAGCAGTGATGACGCCGTCTTTGTTATAGAGAGTGCCGTCAATGTCTAAGGCAATTAACTTTATTGATTTCATCAAGAGTACTCCTTTGTATTTAAAATATCATTGTCAATGCATAACAGTGTAGCACAGAAAATGAAAAAAGCAAATCACCGGATTAAAATTATATTTTTAAGTTGCAGGAAAAGGAGCTTGCATATATAATTAGTAGGAATTCAAATGTAAGATAAACTGGAGCATACTATGAATATAAAAGAATATATCAAAGAACAAAGACTGATAACCGATGGTGCCATGGGCACTTATTATGAGGAAAAATATAGCGAAGATACCGTGATTGCAGAAAAGGAGAATCTTAAGAATCCGGAGCGAATTAAAGAGATTCATTTAGAATATCTGCGGGCAGGTGCAAGGCTGATCCGCACCAATACATTTGCAGCAAATACCATGTTTCTTGCGGATATGCAGGAAGTAAAAGAGACTGTCCGGGCAGGCTATGAGATTGCAAAGGAAGCAGTTGCAGCATTCCAGGCAGAAAGAGAAGAAAAGGTTCCGGTATTTATTGGAGCAGATTTAGGCCCGATTTATGACCTTGACCATCAGGACTATGACAATGTGTTGCAGGAGTACAAGGAAATTTGTGATACGTTTCTTTCCTGTGGTGCAGACTGTTTTGTGTTTGAAACACAGAGTGACTTTACCTATATTGAGCCGGTGACCGCATACATCAAAGAAAAATCAGATGCGTTTATTCTGGTGCAGTTTGCCTTTGACAAGAGTGGCTACACCCGCTCCGGTCTTTCCATGCAGCGTGTAGCAGTAGAATCTTCCGAGATGGAAAATGTGGATGCCTATGGATTTAATTGTGAACTGGACAGCACCCATATGTATCAGTTTATGAAGAACCTGAAGTTCTCCAGTGACAAGTTTGTGTCAGCACTTCCGAATGCTGGTTATCCATATACTTTGCGGGGTAAGACAATTTATTCCAATAATGCATCCTATTATGCAGAAAAAATGAAGGATATTGCAGCACTTGGTACAGATATTTTAGGCGGCTGCTGTGGAACTACACCGGAGTATATTGCTTTGCTGGCTGCAGAGTTAGAGGATGTGCCAAAGGCAGAAAAGAAAATTGGAAATGTGGTAACACAGGAGGTTATCAAAACTCCGTCTATTTTTGAAGAGAAACTTTCCCGTGGAGAGAAGGCTTATATTGTAGAATTAGATCCGCCGTTTTCCGAGGATGCATCCAAGGTTATGAAGGGGGCAGAAGATTTAAGAAAATGTAATGTGGATCTGATTACCCTTTCCGATTCCCCAATGGCGCGGGCGAGAATGGATGCCGGACAGCTGGCAGTGAAAATCCAGCAGAAGACCGGTGTGGCAGTAATGCCACATGTCTGCTGCCGTGACCGCAACGTGATTGCACTGCGTGCAGGACTTTTGGGTATGCATATGAATGACATCCGCCATTTCCTGATTGTAACCGGAGACCCGGTTTCAAGGGCAGACCGTGAAAGAGTGACTTCCGTTTTTGACTTTAATTCCATTAAACTGATGCAGTATGTTAAGGAAATGAATTTAGAAGTTTTTGCGCAGGAGCCGGTTTATTATGGAGGTGCACTGAATTATCATGGTGCCAATCCGGATGCTATTATTGAGCGGATGAAACGTAAAACAGAAGCAGGATGCGGTTATTTCCTGACACAGCCGGTATATACCGAGGAAGATGTGGAAAGACTGACTTATATCAAAGAACGCATTGATACCAAAATTATGTGCGGTATTATGCCACTGGTAAGCTATAAAAATGCGATGTTTGTGAAAAATGAGATGCCGGGTATTCATGTATCCGATGAGATTGTAAACCGGTATCGGGAAGATATGACAAGAGAAGAAGCAGAAGAAGTAGCAATTGAATTATCTGTTGAAATTGCAGCAAAATTATATGACATTGCGGATGGATTTTACTTCATGACACCATTTAACCGGACGGGCTTAATTGCAAGAATTATTGAGGCAATCCGGCAGGAGGGAGAGCGCAGATGACAAGAGAAGAATTTAAGGAATTAGTAAAGAATGGACCGGTTATCTTAGATGGTGCAACCGGAAGTAATCTTCAGAAGGCGGGAATGCCGGTAGGAGTCTGCCCAGAGCAGTGGATTTTAGAGCATCCGCAGACCATGATAGATTTGCAGAGGGCTTATGTGGAGGCTGGAACACAGATTCTTTTGGCACCGACCTTTACTGCAAACCGCATTAAATTAGAAGAATATGGACTGGCAGATAAGTTAGTGGAGATGAACCAGCAATTAGTTGCCATTTCCAAAGAGGCAGCAGGCGGAAAGGCTCTGGTAGCCGGAGATATTACCATGACCGGTCAGCAGCTTTATCCAATGGGCGAATTACAGTTTGAAGAACTGGTAGACATTTATAAAGAGCAGGTGAAAGTTGTTGCAGATGCCGGGGTTGATTTATTTATCATTGAGACCATGATGAGTCTGCAGGAAACAAGAGCAGCGGTACTGGCAATCCGTGAAACCTGTGATCTGCCGATTATGGCAAGTATGACTTATAACGAGGATGGCAGAAGTTTGTATGGAACAGATCCGGTCACTGCGGTAGTTACGTTGCAGAGCCTGGGCGCAGATGCAGTGGGAATGAACTGCTCCACGGGACCAAAGGAAATGTTAGAGCCGATTCGCCAGACTGTAGAATATGCCTATGTCCCTGTATTGGCAAAACCAAATGCAGGCTTGCCGGAATTAGAGGATGGCGTAACTGTATACAAGACCACACCGGAAGAATTTGCGGAAGTTGGTGCAAAATTAGTTGAAGAAGGCGTTTCGATTATTGGTGGATGCTGTGGAACAACTCCAGCTCATATCAAAGCATTGGCAGATAAAGTAAAACCAATGGGAATCCATCATGTGGAAGCACCAAGACGGAGAGTGCTTACTTCCGAGCGCAAGACGGTAGAGATTGATTTGGATGGACCATTTATGGTAATTGGTGAGCGGATTAACCCGACCGGAAAGAAGAAATTGCAGGCAGAACTTCGGGAAGGCAGCCTTAATATGGTTCGTGATATGGCACGGGCACAGGAAGAAAATGGTGCAGCTATTCTGGATGTCAATATGGGTATGAATGGAATTGATGAGAAACAGATGATGTTAAATACCATTCATGAGGTTACTTATACGGTGGACTGTCCGCTTTGTATCGATTCATCCCATGTGGATATTATTGAAGCAGCACTGCGTATTTATCCGGGACGAGCTTTGATTAACTCCATTTCTTTAGAAAAAGAGAAATTTGAAAAGCTGCTTCCGATTGCAAAGAAATATGGAGCAATGTTTATTTTGCTTCCACTTTCTGACGAGGGACTTCCGAAAGACGCAGAGGAGAAGCGGCAGATTGTCCGCACCATTTTAGATGCCGCTTTAAAAATCGGACTTCATAAAGAAGATATTATCGTGGATGGACTGGTAGCAACCGTAGGTGCAAACCCGATGGCAGCATTAGAATGTTTTGATACCATCCAGTATTGTAAGGATGAATTGGGCCTTGCCACAGCCTGTGGACTTTCCAATATTTCCTTCGGTCTGCCGGAACGTATTTATGTAAATAGTGCATTTCTTACGATGGCAATTGCAAAAGGACTTACCATGGCAATTGCAAATCCATCCCAGGATTTATTAATGAATGCGGCAGTGGCTTCGGATATGCTTTTACATAAAGAAGGTTCCGATATCCGCTATATCAATCGGATGAACCAGCGGGCACAGAAGGAAGCTCCGGCAACTGACAATACAGCTTCTGCAGGAACTACAGAACCGGCAAATCCGGTATTTGATTGTGTATTAAAGGGAAATAAGGGCAATATTTTAAAAGAAGTAGATAAAGCTTTGGCAGCAGGAGAAGAATCGGGAGCTATCATTGATGGACAGTTGATTCCTGCCATTAATGAAGTAGGTGTCCTTTTTGACAAACAGATTTATTTCCTGCCGCAGCTGATTTCCAGTGCGCAGACCATGCAGCAGGCAATTGAATATTTAGAGCCAATGCTTTCTAAAGATAAGGATGCAGAGCCAAAGGCAACAATTATTATTGCAACCGTAGAAGGTGACATACACGATATCGGCAAGAATCTGGTAGCATTGATGCTCCGTAACTATGGTTATCGTGTCTTAGACCTTGGCAAGGATGTGGCAGCAGATATTATTGTGGATACAGCTTTAAAAGAAAATGCCCAGATTATCGGACTTTCTGCCCTGATGACCACTACTATGATGCGTATGAAGGATGTGGTAGAACTGGCAAAAGAGCGTGGATGTAACAGCAAGATTATCGTAGGCGGCGCAGCAATTACACAGAGTTTTGCTGATGAAATTGGCGCAGATGGCTATTCCCCGGATGCAGCTGATTGTGTAAAACTGGTAGAGCGTCTGCTGGAAGAAATGTAAATTTTTATTTTGGGAGGTTTTTGATATGGTAAAGATAATTTCAGACAGTACCTGTGATTTATCTGAAGAACTGGTAAAACGTTATGACATTACCATTCTTCCGCTTCACATTTTATTAGGTGACGAAGAATATCTGGATGGAGTAAATATTACTCCACAGGAGATTTTTGACTGGTCGGATGAACACAAGACTACTCCAAAGACTTCAGCACCATCCGCAGAGCAGGCAGTAGAATTGTTAAAGCCTTATGTGGAAAAAGGTCAGGAGGTTATCTGTTTTGCCATTGCATCCGGGATGTCTTCTTCCATGAATGTGATGCGTCTTGCAGCGGAAGAACTGAATGCGGAAAATCTGGTAACTGTAATCGATTCAGCAAACCTTTCTACCGGCATCGGACTTCTTGT
>JBNMJI010000047.1:0-9935 GCA_050873725.1 Roseburia sp. | reverse complement strand
TCGGTATTGTTCTTTGTTCCGATACAGACGATGATATTGCCCGTTATTCTGTTATGCACGGCAATGAACAATTATTTGCGTCCAAGTACAAATTATACCTGCCGACAAAAGAAGAACTGAAAGCGGAGATTGAAACTCAAAAGGCAATGTTTTATCTTCAACAGCAGGAGAGTGAAGACAAAGAAAGAGGATAGAATTTGTGCAGACGGTCTGTATACATTGGAACAAAATGGAGATATCTGGTATATGCCATAAAGAAGAGAAAACAATTTGTATTACGAAAAATGTATATGAGCATGGAGACTTATGAGTCAACCATGAGACGAATTGTTATGTACAGAGATATTGAAATATCTGGAAAGTAGATAGGGACAGGACAGGTAAAAACTGTCAGAACAGCACTTAGAGAAATGTGGGCAAAGTATGACATATAAAATAAATGTTACAGCGTATACTGAGAAATTGCTTGATAATCGTGTGCGCCATTTAATTTATTCCTTAAAGAATGAACAGACTGTAAAGCGTCTGTTGGATAGGATTGATTCTATTTATGACAGGCTGGAGGTTAATCTCATTTCAGTTCACAGAGTTCAGAGAGGCATATTTTGCTAGGAGAGGTTATCGTGAGGCAGTTGTATCACAGATGGATTATATTATCATTTTTGATATGAGAGTGGATGGTGTAAATGTAGTTGGTATTTTTTCATCAGTTAGAGAATTACCAAAGTAAACTATAAAAATATGTTGTATTTATCCTACAAATTAAATCTAGTATAATAGAAATCCTACAAAGTAAAGTTGGGTAATGGAAGATATAGCCACTAATAAAAATGATAGGTCTGTTAGTTACGTATAAATAATATTCAATTGGAAATACTATTTGAAGAAGCAGAATATTTAGATGAGGTGAGCAGAGATGGAACAGGAAACACAGGATCAAACTAGCAAGTTTAATAATAAAATTTATTATATTCTTCCAGAGTTTTCAGGAAAGAATGTTCCTATTAAAGAAGTTGCTAAACTGATGGGAAAAGACCAACAGTTTATTCGGCAGGGAATGATAAGGGGGATTTTGCCGATTGGAGTTGCATTTAAGAAAACAATCCCAAATGGTAATTATGAAGGGAAAGAATCATCCCAGTACGATTTTTATGTTAGCCCAAAATTATTATGGGAATACACTGGAATAATTTATAAAGAATAATATAAAAGTAATAAAGGAGAGGTTATTGTGTGCCACCACCAAAAGCTAGGTTCCAAATCTAACGATTGGTGGCTGTTTTTTTGCTAAATATAACTACAGAGTATATACTGCAATTAACTTTCTATTAACTCCTTGCACTTCCCCTTCATCTACGGTATAATCGTAAAGTCCGTGTGCGACCAATCGCATACGGGGATAAGAATGAATATATTGTGTTATGGATAGAATGAAGGAGCAGGAAATGAAGAAGAAAATATGGGCAGCAGCTTTGATTTGTATTGTCGTACTGGGAATGCTGGATGGATGCGGACCAAAGGAGAAAGATGCAGATAAAGAAGCGGCAGCAAACACAGAAACAGAAGCGGTGGAAGGAATCAGTGATACAGAAAAAGCAGCTGAAGCGCAGGGGAATTTTAAGGAAGATACCTGGTATGTTTCATCCGGTATGTATCAGCACAAAATGGAAACCGAAGAAAATACTGCTGTGATAAAAAATGTCAATGTATACAATATGGCAGGAACCATGGATGGTGAGACTTTTGTGCAGGCATCTGATTTTACCAATCATTTAAATCAGGCGGAGTATGAGATAAGCTGGAATCGTACTGAGGCAGACGAAGAAGGAAATACAGTTTATACGGTTACTTTATCTGCAAAGATTCCATGGAATGGCATACAGACTAATGCAGAAGCTTATATCGAATATGAAGACATCAGCCTTGTGGATGCGACTACCGGAATGGTGCTGCCACAGCATGTGCAGGCAACAGACAGTTCCATGGCTATGATGGCAGAGGTGGCTTATGCCGGTACAACATATCAGATTGCAGCCACAGAAGATACAGAGACAACATTTGGAGACTGGACGGTAGAGGATGGCAGTGAGTATCCAATGGTGACTTATTATGAAATAAAAGAGACTTATACCGTAACTGCACCAGCGGAGTATAAGGGACTGCTTTTTGTATTGCAGACACAGCGTACCGCGGAAGAATATGAAAATGGAATTGTAAATGGTCTTGGAACAGATGAAGCGCATACATTTGATGGCGCAATCAATGATGGAAGTGTGGCAATCGAGCTAGACCAGGATTATGATTATATTAATGCAGAATAGAAACTGAGCAAAGTGGGCAAAGCTTACTTTGTATCAGCATGAAACAGAATCGTCGAAAGGTGGTTCTGTTTTTCCACGTCTAAAGGAGAAAACAATGGATTATAGCAGATTAGAAAAAGGAATTATAGATTTCATACAGGAGGAAC
This sequence comes from Roseburia sp., assembly GCA_050873725.1. Taxonomy (GTDB): domain Bacteria; phylum Bacillota; class Clostridia; order Lachnospirales; family Lachnospiraceae; genus Roseburia_C. The sequence continues at coordinate 7,468 of JBNMJI010000047.1, read as the reverse complement.
AGGTAAAGCTTGGATACCGGAAGGAAAAAATAAGGTTATATTATCCTTTGAGTTCCTTAAAACATTTTCTGGGAGAAGAAGTGAGCGGAAAATCAACGGAAGAATTGGAAAAAGAATTTTATGAAGCAGCAGGAGCGCGGCTTGGCAGAGTGGAAATCAGCAGAAATAAAGACCGCTTTTGTTTTGTGGTGCCGGAAGAAGGTGCAGAATATGTGCATGAAAAGAAAGATGAGAATTCCTTTATTAAGAAGCTGGTTACTCTGCTGCAGACACATCCTTGCACCATAGAGGACATCCATAAGCTGTTCTTAGGAACCGGCGAGAAGATACATTTTGAGAATATTGAGACAGAGGATTTTGATTATCTTATCTATTTTGAAAGTGAAGAGGATTCCTACTATTATTGTTTTAAGGATGAGGGCTGCCATATCATCTATCATCGCTTTATGCCGGAGGATTACCGGGACTTGTTTTCTGATAGTGTAGAGTAAGAACTGTTTTATGATAAAAGAAAAGAGGAAGAGAAGTTGCAAAAGAAAATAAACAGAGGAATCGTATATGTGGCAGGATTACTGTTACTTGCCATGGGAATTATATTAAATACCAAGACGGGACTTGGCGTGTCTCCGATTATTTCGGTGGCATACAGTGTATCAGTAATCAGCGGACTGAATTTGGGCAATATGACGCTGATTTTATATAGTATTTTTGTATTGATAGAAATGATATTACATACCATCCGGCGTAAAAAAGGAGAATATGTAAAACGCCTGCTTTTGGATATTCTGCAGATACCGCTTAGTATTGTATTTACCCGGTTTATGAACCTTTTTGCAAGCTTCGTTCCGGAATATGCCAAAGACTGCGCAGGTACCTTCTGGGGCAGTGTCCCGGCACGTTTGATGCTTTTGATTCTGGCAATCATATTGACGGGTGTAGGAGCTGCAATGTCTTTAAATATGCGTATTATACCAAATCCGGGAGATGGAATTGTACAGGCAATTGCAGACTTTACCGGAAAGTCGGTAGGATTTACCAAAAACTGCTTTGATGTGTGTAATGTTACGATAACCTGTATCGTTGGACTTATTATAAAGGGTGAAATTCTCGGCATTGGAGTCGGTACACTATTGTCAGTGCTTGGTGTGGGAAGAGTAATTGCTGTATACAATCATTTTTTTGGAAAATATCGTTACGAATCCTAAGCTTGTCCTAGCCTTTCGAAGGGAAAAATGGTAAAATAAAATTAAGTATGTAAACAGGAAATAAAGAAAAATTTGCATAAATAAAAGATAGTAAGAGGAAGAAGAATGGCAGCAAAGTTTTATGCAGTCCGAAAAGGAAAAAAACCGGGCATTTACATGAGCTGGGATATGTGTAAGCAGCAGACCGATGGCTTTTCGGGAGCGGAGTTTAAGAGTTTTCCAACGAGAGAGGCGGCAGAAGAATATATCGGCAAAAAGCAGCAGGCAGAAGAAAAAGAACCGGAAAATTATGCCTTTGTGGATGGTTCTTATAACATTGCAACTAAGGTTTATGGCTATGGCGGTTTTCTGATGGCAGATGGAAAAAAAGAAGTGCTGCAGGGAGCCGGTTCAGAAGAAGAAATGGCTTCTATGCGTAATGTGGCAGGAGAAGTATTAGGAAGTATGGCAGCTGTTGAGAAGGCAGTGGAACTTGGACTGGAAGAACTTACCATATATTATGACTATATGGGCATTGAAATGTGGGCAACCGGAGCATGGAAACGGAATAAGAAAGGAACCGTTGCTTATTATGATTATATTCAGAGCATAAAGGATAAAATTACGCTTCATTTTGTAAAAGTAAAGGGACACTCCGGAGTAGAAGGAAACGAAGAAGCGGACCATCTGGCAAAAGAAGCAGTCGGAATTGAAATATAGTATCTGCGGACGAACGGATACGGGGATAAACAAGGAGGAAAGAAATGGTTTCATTAAAGGACGTGGCAAAGCGTTGCGGTGTTTCAACGGCAACAGTAAGTAAGGCGTTGAATGGGCATAGTGATATTGGAGAGAAGACCAAGATACGGATTAAGGAAGTAGCACAGGAGATGGGCTATTTTCCAAATGCTGCGGCAAGGGCGTTAAAGACGAACCGTTCTTATAACCTTGGAGTACTTTTTAAAGATGAAGCCGGAAGAGGACTTACCCATGAATATTTCTCTGGTATCTTAAATGGATTTAAGGAGAAGGCAGAAGAATTAGGCTATGATATAACATTTATTAACAATGAACGTGTCAATCATAAAATGTCATATCTGGAACACTGCAAATACCGGAATTTTGACGGAGTGGGAATTGTGTGTGCCAAGTTTGATGACCCGGAGGTGCAGGAGCTTTTGCAGAGTGATATTCCGATTGTTACCGTGGATTATGTATATCATAATTGTACAGTAATTTCATCCAATAATGTAAAAGGGATGAATGAACTGGTGCGTTATATTTATTCCAAAGGACATCGGAAAATTGCATACATTTATGGAGAAAGTTATGCGGCTGTTACCAGAGACCGGCTGACCAGTTTTTTCCAGACGATGGAGAGCTTTAATCTGGATGTCCCGGATGAATACTTAAAAGAGGGAGAATATCTGGATACGAAGCTTGTGGCAAAGGCAACCAGAGAACTTTTAAATCTGCCTGACCCGCCGACCTGTATTCTGTATCCGGATGATACGGCATTAATTGGTGGATTAAATGTAATCGATGAATTGGGACTTAAAGTGCCGGAAGATATTTCAATTGCAGGTTATGATGGAACTAAGGTATCACAGATGATGAGTCCGCAGATTACGACAATCCGGCAGGATACAGACAGGATTGGAGAAGAGGCGGTAAAACGTCTGGTACAGAAAATCGAGCAGCCAAAGACAACACTGGTGGAGCGTGTGATTATCAATGGAGAGCTTTTAATGGGAGAATCAGTAGGAGGAATCTGATATGGCACTGCAATTTGTGCTGGGCAGTGCTGGAAGCGGAAAGTCAGGCTATGTATTCCGCAAAACAGTCAAAGAGGCTCAGAAGAATTTAAAGAAAAATTATTATGTAGTAGTACCGGAACAGTTCACGATGCAGACGCAGCGTGAACTTGTTCGGTTACAGGAAAAAAACAGTATTATGAATATAGATGTGGTCAGCTTTCAGCGACTGGCATATCGTATTTTCGATGAACTTGGAAAGACGAATATGGCAGTCTTAGAAGAGACCGGTAAAAACCTGGTATTGCGTAAGGTTGCCGAAGAGCGGATAGATGATTTGCACGTGATGCAGGGAAATATGAAGAAGATGGGATACATCAGTGAAGTGAAGTCCCTGATATCGGAGCTGACACAGTATAATATAGATCCGGATACATTGGAAACATTTATCGAAGAGCAGAATATGTCACCGGCATTTTCCTATAAATTGCAGGATATTCTGACCATGTACCGGGGCTTTCGAAGTGCAATTTCCGGGATGTATATTACTGCAGAAGAAGTCTTGGAAGCCTTCTGTGATATGGCAGAAGAGTCAAAGCTGTTAAAGGATGCAGTGCTGGTTTTAGACGGATTTACCGGATTTACACCAATTCAGAATAATGTGCTGTACCGCCTGATGGAAATTGTATCAGATATTTATGTTACCGTAACCATTGACCCGGCAGAGGATATCTATTCTTATCATGATATGCAGGAGTTGTTTGCCATGAGCAAGAAGACCATAGCAGGTCTTATGAAAATGGCAGAAGAGACGCATTTTGAAGTAGCAGAGCCAGTTGTATTAAAGAATCCGCAAGCTGACCGGTTTCGGGAAGCACCGGTACTTCGTTTCTTAGAGCAGAATCTGTTTCGTACCAGACATCATAGATATGAAAAGAAAGATGAGCAGGAGCTCAAAGAGGGGATAGAGATTTTATCTCTGCCAAATCCAAGAAGAGAGCTGCAGTATGCGGCAGAAGAGATTGCAAGACTGGTGCATACAGGCGCATACCGTTACCGGGATTTTGCCATTATTTCCGGTGCTATAGAGGAATATGGAAGCTATGTGCCACAGATTATGGAAGAGTTTGGAATCCCGTTTTTCTTAGATACGACGAAAAATATTTTGCTGCATCCGTTTTTGGAATTTGTCCGTTCTCTTTTGCAGGTAATCGAGGATAATTTTTCCGAGGAAGCAATGTTCCGTTATCTGCGCTGCGGATTATCGCAAATCAGTGAGGATGAGATTGACCTGTTGGAAAATTATGTACTGGCAGCAGGCATCCGTGGAAAGAAAAAATGGGAGGCAAGATTTGTTTATACGACCCATGAGGTTGCAGAAGAGGATTTAGAAGCATTAAATGAACTTCGGATTCGTGTAATGGAGCCATTTTCAGAGCTGACGGTTGTCTTTCATAAAAAGGGTGCTACCGTACGGGAATGCACCACAGCACTCTATCAGTTCATTGTGTCCTTACAGATAGAACAGCAGTTAAAATACCGGGAGAATCAGTATAAAGAGGCGAAGGACTTGGCCAAGGCAAAAGAATATGCACAGATTTATCGCATAGTAATGGATATCCTGGATAAGATGGCAACGCTTCTGGGTGATGAAGTCATGGATGTATCGGAATATGCCAAAGTCTTAGAGGCTGGCTTTGAGGCAGCCAAGGTAGGTGTGATTCCGGGTGGCTATGACTGTGTGATGATTGGTGACATTGAAAGAACCCGTCTTGACGATATAAAAGTATTGTTTATCGTGGGAGTCAATGATGGCATTGTGCCAAAATCCGATAACCGTGGAGGAATCATTTCCCAGCTGGAAAGAGAAGAACTTGCAAAAAATCATATGGAACTGGCGCCTACTGCAAGGGAACGTGTTTTTATTCAGCGTTTTTATCTTTATCTTGCTGTGACAAAGCCATCCAAAAAGCTTTATCTTACCTATGCAAGAGTAGGCAGTGATGGAAGTGCAAAGCGTCCGTCCTATTTTATTCATATGATAGAGGGATTGTTCCCGGGCTTAAAGGCAGAGCTGATAACCGGAGAGCAGATTGATGAAACGTTAGTAACGCCGGAGAGCAGTATGGCATTTCTGTTAGAGGGACTGTATCAGGAAGATGCAGAGTGGAATGAAGAGAAGGAAGCACTCTGGCAGGCATTGCTGCACTGGTATGAAAAGGAACCGGCATATCAGGAGCAGGTGAAAGCTATTCTTGAGGCAGCGGAGCTTAAATATCATGCAGAGCCTATCAGCCGGGCTGTGGCAAAGGCTCTTTACGGAAATGAGTTAAAGAACAGTGTTACCCGTTTAGAGCAGTATGCAGCCTGCGCCTGTGCACATTTCCTGACCTATGGACTGCGTTTGCAGGAAAGAGAACTCTTTGAATTCCGTATGGCAGATATGGGTAATATTTATCATCAGGCACTGGAAAACTATAGCCGGTATCTGAAAGAATCTTCTTACAGATGGTTTGATATTTCAGAAGAAGCACAAAAGCAGCTTATGGAGCGTGCAATGGAAGAAGCCATTGCAGTCAGTGGAAATGCAGCCATGGCGGACACGGCAGCTAACCGCTATCGGCTGGCTAAGATGAAAAAGATTTTTGAACGGACCATCTGGGCACTGACCAGCCAGATTCGACAAGGAAAATTTGAACCGGCGCAGTTTGAGGTTGGATTTTCCTATACGGATAATTTAAGTGCAGTGAACTTTAAACTCAGCGAAGAAGAGCATATGCGGCTGCAGGGAAGAATTGACCGTATTGATACTTATGAAGACAAAGATAAGTTATATGTAAAGATTATTGATTACAAGTCCGGTAATACCGGCTTTGAACTGTTGTCGCTTTATCATGGATTAAAGCTTCAGCTTGTGGTCTATATGAATGCAGCCATGGAATTGTTTGCAAAACGAAATCCGGCGAAAGAGGTAGTGCCGGCAGGTATGTTCTACTATCATATTGATGACCCGATGGTGGAAGGAACCGGTAGTGAGTCGGAAGAAGAGATTCGAAGAAAGATATTGGAGAATTTACGTCTGGATGGAGTGGTAAATACAGAGGATGATATTTTCCGAGCCATGGATGTGGAAATTTCCGGTAAATCCAATGTACTTCCGATTTCCGTAAATAAAGACGGAACAGTACGGAAAAGTGATAAGGCTGTGGATAAAGAAGAATTTAAGCTGATTGCAGATTATACCAACTACCGGATTGCAGAAGCCGGAAATGCCATTTTAAAGGGAAATACAGAAGTAAATCCATATCTTTTAAAGAACCGGAGCAGCTGTGATTATTGTCCATATGCTGCGGTCTGCGGATTTGATAAGAAGATTCCGGGATATGAAGTAAGACGGTTGGAAGAATTATCTTCCGAGGAAATCTATGAACGTGTGAAGGAGGTTTTTTAAGAGATGGGAATGACATGGACGAAAGAACAGCAGCAGGTCATCGATTTAAGAAACCGTAATATCTTAGTGTCGGCGGCAGCAGGCTCCGGAAAGACAGCCGTACTGGTAGAGCGAATCAAAGAACTGGTATTGGATAAGGAGCATCCGGTAGATATTGACCATCTTCTTGTGGTGACTTTTACCAATGCGGCAGCAGCCCAGATGAAGGAGCGTGTGGCAAAAGCTTTGGAAAAGGCATTGCAGGAGAATCCTTCGGATGTAAGATTACAGCAGCAGGCAGCACTGGTGCAGAATGCACAGATTACTACCATTGACAGTTTCTGCCTCTATGTGCTTCGAAATCATTTTCATGAAATCGGACTGGAACCAAATTTCCGGATTGGAGATGAGGGAGAGTTAAAGCTTCTTCGGGAAGATGTGATGACCAGACTGTTTGAACAGTGTTATGAAGAAAAACATCCGGGCTTTTTACATCTCATTTCCTGCTATGGAACCAGCAGAAGTGATGCACCGGTGCGGGATATGATATTTAAACTCTATTCCTATGCACAGAGTTATCCATGGCCGAAACAGTGGCTTCGGGAAGCATTAAGCTGTTATGAGATAAAAACAGAACAGGAATTAGAGCAGGCATCCTTTATGGAAATGACGGTAGAATATGGCAGGCAGATGGTAAAGGGCTTTTTAGAGCAGGCAGAGCACTATCTTGAACTCTGCCATGACATCGATGGTCCCTATATGTATGAGGAAGCCTGTGAGAAGGATGCAGAACTGATGGAAGAACTGCTTTCCTGCGACACCTATCAGGACTTTTATGAGAAATTAAGAAACTGCAAGTTTGCAACTTTAGGCAGAGCGAAAGAATATTTTGGAAGTCCGGAAAAACAGGAACAGGTGAAAGCAGAACGAAAGAAACTGAAGGATGGTATTGGCAAGCTTCAGAGCGACTGCTTTGCACTTTCCTTTGAAGAAATTTTAGAACAGCTCGCCCTGGTACGGTCTTCGGCAGAAGCGTTAGCAGAAGTGACTGAGCGTTTTATCGATGCTTTTGCAGCAAGAAAGCAGGATAAGAATCTGGT
>JBNMJI010000046.1:0-10157 GCA_050873725.1 Roseburia sp. | reverse complement strand
TTCTTCCGCCTTCTTCTCTCTTGCCGCTTCCAATCTGCTGTCCCAGTAAAATTGTTGTACCCATGGCAAAGCTGCTTACCAGATTCGTAAGCGTCATCATAATCTGCGACCCTGTGGAAACTGCGGAAACATCAACGGATGATGCAAATTTTCCCACAATCAGAAGGTCTACTGCGCCATACATTGCCTGCAGAAATAATGCAAACAAGACCGGCAGTGCAAACAGGATTAAGGGCTTCATGATTTTTCCTTCGGTAAAGCTCTGTTCTTTCTTTTCTACTAATTTCTCCATCTCTATCCCTCCATACCAACACAACTACTCGCGTAACTACGAGAAACACGCTTGGCGCTTTTCTCACTACCTGCGTAAACTACGAGAAACACGCTTGGCGAGTTTCTCATGTTATCGCGGTGCTCGTCAAAGTCCGCGCGAAAAAGAAGTTCGCTCAAGCAAGCCTGGCTCCTTCTTTTCTGCTAGACTTTTCCTCGCTACTCGCGTAAAAAAGCCGGACAAGATGCAGGCATTTCAACCTGCCATCTTATCCAGCTATTGCTTCCATTGAGCAAATTGCCCTCCGATGAACCGTTGCAAGTATACTATAGATTGATTCTATCGTCAATTAATATTTTAGTATTTTTGTTACTGTAATGATACGCTGGTGCATTTCTGCCTTTCCTTCCGGTTTAAGATGGTAAAGGCAATGACGCAGATGATTGCAGAAAGCAGGGAGCCTGCTGCCGTTGCCAGTCCCATTGGGAACAACGTATCCGGGAATAAAGTAGAAGTCAGATACACGCCCGGAATTCTTACCAGTGTAATTGCTATGATATTATGTAAAAATGAGATTCCGGATTTACCACAGGCACAGAAATATCCGCTGAAGCTGAAATGAATTCCTGCAAACATACAATCCCACACATATCCTCGTAAATACTGTCCGCCAAGGCGTACCACTTCCGCTCCCTGTGCATCCGATGCATCTGTAAATAAAGCCACCACCGGATTGGCAAAGAACTGCATAAAGATTCCTACGATAATTCCAAAGCCCACTGTAATCATCACTGCATAACGCAATGTCTCATTGGCACGCTGTCTCTTTCCGGCTCCGATATTCTGTGCACCAAGTGCAGATACTGTTGATAACATGGATGACGGAATCAAGAACAGGAAACTTATTATCTTTTCCACAATTCCCACGGCTGCTGCATCATTTAATCCACGCTGGTTCGCAATAATGGTGATAATCATAAATGCCACCTGGATGAAACCATCCTGCAATGCAATGGGAATACCGATTTTTAAAATCTGTCCCATGATATTGTGGCTTAATCTGAAATCTTTTCTGCTTAAAGAAAATTCTTTCCGCTGTCTGATAATCATACACAGAGAAATGACAACACTGATTGCCTGAGCGCAGGTGGTTCCAAGAGCTGCACCTGCCGGTCCAAGATGCAGACCGCCGATAAATACATAATCCAAGACAATATTTGCCGCACATGCAATGGCAATAAAGTACATCGGACTCTTGCTGTCACCCATGCCACGGAAAATTGCACTGATAATATTATATGCTGTAATAAACGGAATCCCGATAAAGCAGATGGTAAGATAAGATATCGTTCCTTTTACTGCTTCCTGCGGGGTAGACATTACCGTTACAATCGGCCGTGTCAGAAGAAGCAGTACTGCCATCAGCACAAGTGCAACTCCCATAAACAGAATCACGGTATTGCCTATGCTCTCTGCCACACGTTTCTTATCTTTACTTCCGATTGCCTGACCGATGCTGACCGTCGTTCCCATGGCAAGTCCCACCAGCATAACCGTTATCATATGCATGACCTGGGAGCCAATGGATACCGCAGTTGTACTGGCAACTCCCTCAAACTGCCCGATGATAAATAAATCTGCCATTCCATACAATGTCTGTAAAAAATAAGATAAAAGGTATGGCAGCGAAAAGATAATTACATTTTTAAATACACTGCCTGTTGTAAGATCCCGTTCTTTCATTTCTAATCTAAATTCCTCTTTCGCGTTCTGCAATCAGCTTTTCCAAAGTCTGCTGCAATAATTTTATATTGACCGGTTTGGAAAGGTGTGCATTCATTCCAGCCTGTGTTGTCCGCATGACATCCTCAGAAAAGAAGTTCGCGGTAACTGCAATAATATGTACCCGCTGTGCATCCGGACGTTCCAGTGCACGGATGGCTTCCGTTGCTTCGCAGCCATCCATCACCGGCATCTGCATATCCATGATAATTGCATCTATACTAAAAAGCTCCGACTGTTCAAATATCTCTACCGCTTCACAGCCATCCTTTGCCGGTATTACTTCTACCTCCTGCTCCTGCAACAGGTCACACAGCAGTTCCCGGTTCAGCTCGTTATCATCCACCACCAGCATCCGCATATTTTTCATGCAGTCCTTTATGTTCTGTGCAGACATTTTCTCCTGGGATTCTTCCTGCGGTTCAAAAGGAAGTGTCACAACAATTTTCGTTCCTTTTCCTTTTGTGCTTTCTGCCTCTATCTGTCCACCCATCTGGGATACCAGACTCTTTACCACCGACATGCCAAGTCCGCCACCGGATTTTGTCTGTGCCCGGAACTGTTTTTCCTGGGTATACGGTTCGAATAATTTTGGAAGAAATTCTTCCGACATTCCGATTCCCGTGTCTTCAATGGTAAAAATATAATTTCTGCTCTCTAATCCTGCCTGCCGCACAGATACGGTAATGGTATCCTCTCTGTGGGTAAAGTGAATGGCATTGGATAAAACATTTCCCAATATCTGGGTCAGCTTCAGTGTATCGCCGGACACCATGGTATTGGACAGCTCTGCCTCTACGGTAAATATCTTACCATCTGCCGTTGCCTCTTCACTGAATGGCTTGACAATTTTTTGAAATTCTTCCTGCAAATCAAAGACTTTTTTCTCTAATGGCATCAGTCCATGATTCACCCGGGACATTTCTAAAATATTATTGATAAGGCTTAACATTTCCTTTCCGGACTGTTCGATTTTCTGAAGATACTCCTGTCTTTTTTCTTCTCCGCAATCCGGTTTCATTGCCAGTTCATTCATCCCCAGAATGATATTCAGCGGCGTGCGCATTTCATGACTCATCTTCGAGAAGAATTCTATCTGTGATTTCTCACCGGCATCGGCAGCTTCCAGTGCATTTTCCAGCAATTTTGTATGCTTCAGCTGACGTTTTTTCTCAGCATCAATCTGGCGGAAAGCTAACAGTGCTTCCTTTTTTCCCAATACTTCATCCAGGATAAAGCTGATATTTACCCACTTTATATTCCCATTTAATCTTCTCTGGAAATCTCCGCCATAATCCGAAATACCCTTCTGCTCTAATTTTTTTAAATGCTCTATAGAAAATGACCGCGTCAGCTCTACTGCCGTCCGCTCATCCACCACCTGCACAAAGCCATCCATCATTTCCTGATAGCTGCCCTTCGGCGGTATCAAATCCTGCATTTCCATCGAACCCTTTATCATTTCATATGTCTCTGACTTAATATCAATCCTGTAAATTGCATAATAGGTATTGCAAAGTGCCCGGACAATGGAACTGCTCTGCTCTACGGTCTTTCCCATACGGATATCCCTGATTCCCATCAGCAGCAGTACACCCAGGAACAATACCAGCACACCGGCATACTTTCCAATAATCTCATTGATTCCAAGAAGCAATGTTTCATGCGGAATTGTCATAATACACAGCCAGTCATTACTAATCTGATTATGATAAATACCTCGTTTCGAGCCATTGATATCAACAATATCATTTCCTGTTTCTGCAATGGAATCACTCTGTATCTTCTGGCAAAGTCCTGTTGCATATTCTTCCATGGACGATTTATCTACCTGAAATGGAGCATCATAAAAGAGCAGATTGCCCTCTGCATCAAATAAGTAATATGCCCCCTCTTCCGGCAGGTTCAAATCACCATGTGTTTTCTTAATACACTCCTGACTGATACGCAGGAATACTACCTCACCGCTCTTTGGATTTCCTGCCGCGGCAATTACCACATTTTCACCATCAGCCATTTCTTTTGTCTGAAATACCACTTCGCCATTGGCATCCATGATTTTCTGATACCATCTGGCATTTCCACTGTAATAGCGCAGCCAGTCCTCATTGAGATTCTTCGAAACTATCCGGTTATTGAAAATTGCATACCCAGTCAGTTCTGTATCCCCAATGGATTCTCCTACATTATCAAAGAATGCTATCATTTTCTCTTCGATTCTGTCCTGTGGCAGGCCATCCTGTTCCAGCTCATTTAACTGCTCGATTGCCATTTTGACTGTAGTCTTATAAACCGCAATATTTCGTTCTTCATCCGCTGCATAGGATTTCACCAGTTCCAGTCCCATCACTCTTGCATTGTGCATCAGCGCACGGTAAGTTCCATACATACTGATGACAGCCAGGACAAATACTATTGCCATGGTCAGGATGGTTCTCATATTCTCATGAAGCACTCTTTTCTTTGTAAATGCAAATATTCTGTCCATATATTCTCCGACAATCCGTCCATTCCATCATTTCATTCTGCTTCTCTACGCTAACGCTGCTCCCAGATGACGGGTCAGCAAATCCACCAGCCATGCATGGTCTTCTTTAGACAGCTCATTCTGTCTTACCAGAATCACCTGATTGGACAGATTTCTGATATAAATATAATTTTCATAGAATCCCCAGTCCTTATAGGCCGTCCACAGGTTCACACCCTCAGCTATTTCTGATTTTACACTGACGTTTTCTTCGCTGAAAATATACTTGCGATGACCACTTACCAGTGCCTTCTGTGTGTTTGCATAAAATTTCTTAAGTCTTGCTTTCTGCTGTACCTTTTTCCCGCCGCATGCCAAATACAGGAAAACTGCAAAAAAGATCATAAAAAGTGAAGCCATTTCCGGCATGCCAAGCATAAAACTCAGCATTCCAAACGGCAGACAAATTACGCACATAATCACAGACGCAATCGTTACTACTTTTCTTCTCTTCCGGTATACATCCGATTGCAAAGTAATCTCCAACAGTGCATCCAGTTCTTCTTTTCCGATTTCAATTTCATATTCTAACATTTCTTTTTCCCCGTTTTCTTTTCATTCATTTTTCATTCATTTTTTCCATCTATTTCTCATATACTGCTTTTCCCAGATGACGGGTCAGTAAATCAATCAGCCACGTTCTCTCTTCTGCCGACAATTTATCCTGTTTTACAAGAACATTTTGATTCGACAGATTCCGGATGCAGATGTAATTTCCATAGATTTCCCAATCCTTATAAAGTGTCCATGCAGTATTTCCTTCTGCAACTTCTGATTTTAAAAAGATTCCGTCTTCACTGAAAGTATACTTCCGGTACCCGGATTTTAACTCTTTATCCATTGCTGTAACAGATCTCTTTAATACTGTCTTCTGCATCAGCTTGTGTCCCCCGCATATCATAAAAAGACTATATGCAGCCAGGAGTGAGCAAAGTACAACAAGCCTTGTATCGTTATTTGTTAATCTCCATATTATAATCAAAATACAAGCTGCCATAATAATCGCAAATCTTATTGCTTCCGCTTTTCTTTTCTTTCGATACTCCTTCGAATTCAAAGCAATTTCAAGCAGCGCATCCTGCTCTTCTTTTCCGATTTCAATTTCACATTCTAACATCTCTGTTCCCCCATTTCTTTTTTCTAAAAACATTGTAATGAACCCTGCTTATTCTGTCAAACACTATCGATTGTCCCCTGTCCGGTTATCGGCTTTCTGAATTAATCCGGTTCTCTGCTGTCAAGATATTCTAAGAATTTCTTTGCGGCAGCAGGCAGCAGCTTCCGGCTGCGGAATGCCAGTCCGATTTTCCGGTACGCCGGTTTGTCTAAAGGCAATACCGCAACCTCATAGGGAATCCGTTTTAAAATGAGCTTTGGCAGAATGCTGATGCCAAGCCCCTGTTCTACCATGGACATGATGGCATAATCATCCCAGGTGGTAAATTTCACCTGCGGCGTAATCTTGTTTCTTTTAAATATCTCTGCAATTTCTGCTTTTCCGCCCTTTTCTAATAGCATGAAGGGTTCCTCTTTCAATGCCTCTACCGGAAAGACTTTTTCTTTTGCCAGCGGATGATGCTTTGGAATCACTGCCATCAGTTCATCCTCCTGCAATAATATCTGTTCCAGTGCTGAATCCGCCGGCAGACGCAAAAATCCAAAATCCACTCTGCCTTCTTCTATCCAGCTTTCTATTTCTGTATAATCCCCCAATAACATCTCGTATTCTATATTGGGATAATCCTTCTGAAATGCCCGGATGATTTTCGGCAGCCAGTGGGTGGCAACGCTGGAAAATGTACCAATCCGAATCAGACCGCTCTTTAAATTGCCCAGTTCATCCACCTGTTCTAAAAGTCTCGCATAATCCTCACAAAGCTGTCTTGCAAATGGCAGCATCCGGAGTCCATCTGATGTCAGCCGCACACCGTTCCGGTCCCGTTCCAATAATGTAATGCCCCATTCCCGTTCCAAGTCACCTATCATCCGGCTGATTCCAGACTGGGAATAGTTAAGTGCCTCTGCGGCTTTCGAAAAGCTGCCCAGTTCCACCGTTTTCACAAAGGATAAATATTTCTGTATATTTGCATCGTTCATATATCTGTTTTCCTCATACTATCCATGTAATATATTCACTTTTCAAATTATAGCAGATGTGCTACATTAACACAATCTTAGATGATTGGAGTTCTTACCTATGAAAAAAAGTTCACCCATTAAATATGTTGCCGGTCTGATTCTCTTTGGACTCAACGGTATTGTATCCAGTAACATCCTGCTTTCCAGCTATGAAATTGTCTTTTTCCGTACGCTGTTTGGCAGCTTTTTTCTTATCTTTCTCTTTTCCCTCAAACGGGAAAAACTACAGTTGCTGGCATATAAAAAGGAACTTGTCTATGTTATCTTATCCGGGATTTCCATGGGATTAAGCTGGATTTTTCTCTATGAAGCATATCAGAGGATTGGCGTGGGACTATCTTCCATCACTTATTACACCGGGCCGGTTATTGTGATGTTATCGGCTCCGCTGGTATTCCATAAAAAATTTTCCGGCAGGCAATGGCTTTGCTTTGCGCTGGTTTTAACAGGCATCCTCTTTGTATCCGTTCCGCCCCTTATCGGCACTACAACCTTTGATTTATGGGATTATTCTGCGGTTTTGCCTCAGCTATCTTTCACGCTCTTATGATCATCTTTACCATGAAAGCCCCGCATATTACGGGATTAAAAAATTCCATGTACCAGCTTACGGTCAGTTTCCTGACGATTTGTATTTTCATTCTGGCTGGTCATGGAATTGTACTTCCTGCCACCACTTCGCAGTGGTTCTGGATTCTGTTTTTAAGTTTTGTAAATACCGGAATCGGATGCTATCTCTATTTTTCTGAAATCGCAAAGCTGCCGGTGGCTACCGTATCTATCCTTGGATATTTAGAGCCGCTTTCGGCTGTCATCTTTGCTGTTCTGCTTTTGCATGAAACCCTGACTCCGTTTGAAATTTTAGGAGCACTGCTGATACTAATTGGTGCGATACCGACTTCTCTGGATAAATCAGATGCTTCGTAAAATTGTCAAATTTCTTTTTATAACCGTGTAATAAGTTCCGGCAGGCTGCTGACTCTGTAATCTGCCTGCTGCTCTATCTCTTTTAATTTCTCACTGGTTGCGGCATCTGCCGGATGATACCAGCAGGTCTTAAGTCCTGCTGCATGCCCTCCTGCAATATCTGCCGTCAGGGAATCACCTATCATCAGGCATTCTTCCGGTGCAATTCCCGGCAATTCTTCCATACATTTTTCAAAAAAGCGAAGGCTTGGTTTCTCCACACCAACCTTTTCCGATACGAAGCAATGTGTAAAATATTTACGCATGCCGCCTCGTTCCAGGCGGTTTAGCTGCTGCTCATACGGTCCGTTGCTTGCCGCACAGAATATGTATTTTCCAGCTAAAGCTTCCAATGTTTCCAATGCACCGCTCACCAGCACTGCACTATTATGAAGATAGCTTCGGAACACATGATCCATAGCCACACCATCGGCTTTTAATCCCAGCCGTTTTAATATAATCTGCCAGCGGACATAGGGAATATCTTCCCTTGATAATTCACCCTTTTCGATTTTGTTCCAGATGATATGATTTTCTTCCTGAAAAACTGCAAACATTTCCGGTTTAAACTCCAGCCCAAAATCTGCAAATGCCTGTTTCATGGAGTCTTCTGCTCCGGCATCAAAATCAAGCAGTGTATTATCAATATCCCAAAAAAGGACTTTTATATTCTGAATTTTATTCATCCTTTATTTCCTCGTCATTCTAAGGTTTTATCCTATACAAAATGCAATACATCTATCAGCAGTATCCAGACTAATCCATAATAGGTTACTACTGCTACCAGGTCATTAATTGTGGTAATCAACGGGCCGGACGCTACTGCCGGGTCAATCTTAATCTTATGGAAGAACATCGGAATCAATGTTCCCACAAGGCTTGAGATTACCATTGCTATCATCAGTGCAAGACCTACGCATCCGGAAATGATAAATGCATGACCCACCGGATTATTCTTTAACAGCCAGACATATAGTCCAATAAAGACAAATGCCAGTATTCCAAGAAAAAGTCCGTTCATAAAGCCGACCCGCATTTCTTTTCCTACCAGATGGCGTTTCTGCTTTGAAGTAAGGTTCTCATCCACCAGTACACGGATGGTTACAGCCAGTGACTGTGTTCCGACATTTCCTGCCATGTCAAGTATCAGTGACTGGAAACACATGACGATTGGAATTACTGCTACGACAGTTTCAAAAATTCCTACTACAGAAGATACGCCCATGCCAAGCACCAATAAAATTATCAGCCATGGCAGACGTTTCTTCATACTCTCTACAAGCGTTTCCTGCAAATCTTCTTCTGCAGTCAAACCTGCTAACTTTGCGTAGTCATCACCCATCTCATCATCCACAACTTCTACGATATCCTGAGATGTGATAACACCTAAGATTTCATCATTTTCATCCAGTACCGGAATGGAGTCCTCTGCGTAATCCTTCATTCGCTCGATACATTCACTGATCTGTTCATGATCCCGCAAATACGGATAGGATGTACTGATGATATCTTCCAGTGCATTATTTTCACGGGCAATGATTAAATCCTTTAAATCGATGGCACCATAGAATTTGTCTGCTTCATCAGTGACATATACCGTTAAAATGTTATCATTTTCTCCTGCCTGACGAATCAGTTCCCGCATGGCCTGCCGGATGGTAAGGTCATTTTTAATCACGATAAAATTCGTGGTCATCTTACTACCGATTTCATCATCCTCATAGGACTGAATCATCTTAATGTCATGACTGGATTCCTCATCCAGCAATTCTACCAGCTGTGCCTGCTTGGAATCGTCCAGTTCATCTAAGACATCTACCGCATCATCGGAGTCCATGTAGGAAATAACCCGCGCTGCTTTATCCAGATCCAATTCATTCAGATATAAATCCGGGTCATCAATATAAGTAAAGATTTCCGCAACCTGTTCCGCTCCCAGAATTGGGTATAATCTCTTTCGTTCTTCTTCATCCAGACGCACAAATGCATCCGCAATATCATTTTCATGATAATCGGATAATTTATCCCGCAGTTCCTCATTGCTCTTCGCACTACGGATTATCTCTATTAACTCTTCTACATAATTCTGCTCTTTTACTTTCTCGTCCACTGCTTCTGCCTCCTTATATCATTTTCCTGCGGCAGCAGTCCCGATGATACTCGCGCAATTACAGGAAACACACATCTCATTTCCAGCGTAAAAAGAGCAATTGTCCTGTCTGGATTCTTACCGGAAATCCATGGCCAATTGCGCCAAAATCATCTTCTGTCTGCTACCGCAGATACTACTTCGCCCAGTACTATCGCAACTGTCCATGCATTTCACCTCCTGATTCATTCTCTTTTTCCATTCTAATCCTCGAAATGAATCAAGTCAAGATTTGCTTTGTCTGATATTTGTATAATCTTTGTAAAATATATATTTTTTATTCTATTTCTTCCATAAATATTCCAGGCAATTGTGAATGAGGC
>JBNMJI010000045.1:0-10222 GCA_050873725.1 Roseburia sp. | reverse complement strand
GGAGATTACAGCAGAAGTCATTTATGCGGCAATTAAGGATAATCTGAATTCAATCTGCAATTCCATTAAGATGATTTTAGAGAAAACTCCGCCTGAGCTTGCAAAAGATATTATTCATTCCGGTATTTATATTACCGGTGGCGGTTCTAAAATACATAATCTTGATAAATTATTCACAGAGATTACCAATATCAAGGTAAATTCCTGTGAGAATCCGGAAGAATGTGCAGTTCGCGGATTAAATAAGATTGTTTCCGATGAGAAATATAAGCATTTGGGATTCAGCATGAAGTCCAAAATATATAAATAGAGGCAGAAAATGAGACGTAGACCAAAACATCAAATTCCAACAAAGTATATATTATTGTCCATGACCGTATTATGTATTCTGGCAATGTATGTCAGCTTTTCCTTAAACCTTGGTGGTGGACCTCTTAATTCCATTGCAGGAGCAATTTTTGAGCCGATGCAGAAAGGAATTAATTATGCTGGAACATGGATTTCAGATAAAGCAGATAATTTAAAGAATCTGAATGATGTCATGGAAGAAAACGAGCAGTTGAAGGGGCAGGTAGAAGAACTGACCAATGAACTGAATACCATTAAATTAGAGCAGTATGAACTGGATAATTTAAGAGAACTGTTAGCATTAGACCAGCAGTATTCGGATTATAAGAAGACCGGAGCAAATGTCATCGGAAAAGACCCGGGCAACTGGTTTTCTGTCTTTACCATTGATAAAGGCTCTAAGGATGGAATTGAAGTAGATATGAATGTCATTGCCGGAAACGGACTGGTGGGAATTGTAATTGATGTGGGACCGCATTATGCAAAGGTGCGTTCTGTCATTGATGATTCTGCCAAAGTATATGGCATGGTATTGAATACGTCAGATAACTGTATTGTAAATGGAAATCTTCAGAGCATGAATGAGGATCAGGTAATCGAGTTCTCCGGATTAAATGACAGCGAGAACAAGGTTCAGATTGGGGATCAGATTGTAACATCCAATGTCAGCGACAAATATCTGCAGGGAATTCTTGTGGGATATGTCAGCAGCATTTCCGAAGATTCCAATCATCTGACAAAGTCGGGAACCATTACTCCGGCTGTTGATTTTGAGCATCTTCAGCAGGTTTTAGTTATTCTTGATAAAAAGGAAACGGGGTCTGATTGATGAGAAGGAAAATCACCGTTACATTAATTATTATTGTATGCTTCTTATTGCAAAGCACATTATTTAAAGCGTTATCCTTTGCATCCATTTCACCAAATCTTTTGATTGTAGTCTGTGCATCATTTGGATTTATGCGCGGCAGAAAAGAAGGTATCTTTATCGGGTTCTTCAGTGGACTGCTGATAGATATCTTTTTTGGAGAAATGATAGGATTTTATGCGCTTTTATATATGTATGTAGGTTTCTTAAACGGATGCTTTAAGAAGATGTTTTACCCGGATGATATTAAGCTTCCGATGCTTTTGATTGCAGGAAGTGATTTATCTTATAATCTGTTTATCTACTTTTTCCGGTTCTTATTCCGCAAACAGTTTGCAATTGGATATTATATGTTACACATTATCATACCGGAACTTGTATACACGCTTTTGATTTCCGTGGTTTTATATTTCATTATTTTGAAAATCAACCAGCGGTTGGAGCGTATTGAAAAAAGGAGTGCAGCGAAATTTGTTTGATACACTGAAAGAAATACTTCATAAAGTTGCAAAATCTAGAATATTTGTACTCTGTGTTGTCATGATACTGTTATCATCCACTTTGATAGGCAGACTTTTTTATCTTCAGATTATCAAAGGAGAGGAATATCAGGACAATTACAGCTTAAAAATTCAGAAACCACGTATTTTAAACGGTTCCCGCGGTAATATTTACGACCGTAACGGCAACCTGTTAGCCTATAATGAACTGGCAAACAGCGTAACCATTGAAGATAACGGTTCTTATGATAAGACTTCGGAAAAGAATAAGGCTCTTAATACAGAACTTTACAATATTATCAAAGAGCTGGATAAAAACGGCGATGTCATTGAGAATGATTTTGAAATCGGCTTAGACGATGATGGAAATTATTATTATACAGTAGAGGGAACCACATTAAAGCGTTTCCTTGCTGACACTTATGGGCATTCTTCTGCGGATGATTTAGCTTATAATAAGAAGCTGAAATATAATGAAGCTGAAGCAACCCCGAAGCAGGTCATGGATTATCTTTGCAGATCCAGTGACCAGAATGGTTATGATTTATCGGAAGATGATTATGCCAGAGCAGATTTATACCGCATTGTGGTATTGCGTAGTGCGATTGCAGAAAACAGCTATCAGAAATACATTTCCACCACCATTGCAAAAAATGTAAGTGATGAAACCGTAGCATATATTACAGAAAATATGAATGCTTTGCAGGGTGTTGACATTTCGGAAGATACCATCCGCAAATATGTAGACAGTGAGTATTTTTCCCATATTATCGGTTATACTGGAAAGATTTCCCAGGAAGAATATGATGAACTGTCTGCCAACAATGATGACTATTCTTTGAATGATGTGGTTGGTAAATCCGGAATCGAGCAGGTGATGGATGAAACGCTGCAGGGCAAAAAGGGCAGCGAAACCGTTTATGTAGACAGCCTTGGAAAAGTAATGGAGACAACAGAACGTATCGAGCCGCAGGCAGGAAACGATGTTTACCTTTCCATTGACAAAGATTTACAGGAAGCGGTATACAACCTTTTGGAGCAGGAAATTGCCGGAATCGTATATTCAAAGATTGTAAATATCAAGGAATACAATACCGCCTCTGGAAGTGCATCCGATATTCTGATTCCGATTGATGATGTGTATTTTGCACTGATTAATAATAATGTCTTAGACTTGAATCATTTTGGGGCGGAAGATGCATCTGATGTGGAAAAACAGATTTACAGTGCTTTTGGAAGCAAACAGCAGAGCGTGTTATCCCAGGTAGAGAGCAGCTTAAACAGTTCTTCTGCAACTTCTGTGGAAGAATTACAGGAAGAAATGCAGGACTATATGACCTACATTCCGAAAATGCTTTCGAATAATAAGATTTTACTTACCGATTCCATTGATAAGACAGATGAAACTTATAAGAATTATTCCAATCAGAAAATCAGCGTCAACGAATATTTAAATTATGCTATCAGCCAGAAATGGATTGATATTACAAAATTTTCCGTAGATGAGAAATATTCTGATTCATCTGAAATTTACGATGCTCTGGTCAGCTATATCGTGGATGAATTAGGCGGAGATAAAGGCTTTTCCAAGATTATGTACAAGTACATGATTCATGATGACCAGATTATCGGAACACAGCTTTGTCTTGCGCTTTTTGACCAAAAAGTGTTAAACTATGATGACACGGCAGTAAGTGGTTTACAGTCCGGCAGCATCAGTGCTTTCAATTTTATGAAAGAAAAGGTGAAGAATCTTGAGATTACACCGGCACAGCTTGCATTGGATCCGTGTTCCGGCTCCTGTGTCATTACAGATGTAAAGACAGGTGAACTGTTAGCCTGTGTTACTTATCCGGGTTACGATACCAACCGTCTTGCGAATACAGTAGACAGTAATTATTATAATTTACTGTATCAGGATTTATCGAATCCGTTCTATAACAATGCAACACAACAGAATACGGCTCCTGGTTCTACCTTTAAGATGGTTACTGCAACAGCAGGACTGACCGAGGGTATTATTTCACCGGGTACCACAATTGAGGATAAGGGACAGTTTGAAGAGGTGGCAAACGGACCAAAATGCTGGATTTATCCAAGCACCCATGGTTCCATTAATGTTTCAGAGGCATTAAGAGATTCCTGTAACTATTTCTTTTATAAAGTTGGTTACGATATGAGTATGGTAAATGGTACTTATAATGAAGAACATGGTGTAGAGCTGATTAATAAATACTCTTCCATGTATGGTCTAGATGAAAAGACCGGAATCGAAATTGCCGAAAGTAAACCGAAGCAGACCACAGAGTTCCCGATTACATCTGCAATCGGACAGAGTAATAACAGTTTTACCACGGTGCAGTTATCCCGTTATGTAACAGCAGTTGCCAACAGCGGAACGGTTTATAATTATACCTTATTAAAACAGGTGACAGACTCTGATGGAAATGTCTTAGAGACTTATGAACCAACCGTAAGAAATACAATGGATAATATTTCACAGAGTACCTGGGATGCCATACATTCCGGTATGAAGATGGTGGTAGAAACCCATGAGCAGTTCGATGACCTTGGTGTGGACTCTGCCGGTAAGACCGGTACAGCACAGCAGGTGCCGACAAGACCGAACCATGCGTTATATGTAGGCTATGCACCATATGATGATCCGGAGATTTCCATTGCAACACGTATTGCATACGGATATACTTCAGCAAATACAGCAGAACTTGCTGCATCAGTATATAAATATTATTTTCATTTAGAGGATACATCTACCTTGTTAGATGGTCAGGCAGAGGATGTTGGAGCTGCTGCAAATGCCTTTAATGATTAAATGTCAGGAGGGAAGTAGATGTCACAACCGGTTGTTTTAAAGAGCAATCCCCATGGAATTAATCTGATTTTAGATGATAAAATTCCATTTCAGGAACTATTAGACGAAATACTTCATAAATTTAAAGAATCCGATAAGTTCTTCAAGAATGCCAGAATTGCCTTATCTTTTGAAGGCAGGGACTTAAGTCAGGAAGAAGAACTTGCAATTATTGATTTGATCAGTAAAAATACCAGCGTTGATGTTGTGTGCATTTTAGATAATGATGCCCTGCGGGATGAAATCTGTGCCCGAAAGATACAGGAATTTGATGAAATCCAGTCCGGTAGAACCGGAGAATTTTATAAAGGAACCTTAAGAAGTGGTCAGGTCATTGAATGTGAGACAAGCATTGTGGTGCTTGGGGATGTAAATCCGGGAGCAAAAATCATTGCAAAAGGAAATATTGTGGTATTAGGCTCACTTCGAGGCAATGCCTACGCCGGAGCGGCAGGAGATGAGCATACTTTTGTGGCAGCTCTTGATATGGACCCGGTACAGATTAAAATTGGAAATGTAATTGGGCGAAGCTCAGACAGAGGTCCGCTCAGTGCAATCAAGAACCGGCGGAAAACCTTAGAGCCGCAGGTCGCTATTGTGATGGATGATGCCATACTAATCGAACCGATTACAAGTGGATTATTAACCAATATATAAGATTTAGGAGGAAGAATAAATCATGAGTGAAGTAATTGTTATTACATCAGGAAAAGGCGGAGTTGGTAAGACTACCACTACTGCAAATGTAGGAACCGGTCTTGCACAGTTAAATAAAAAAGTAGTATTAATCGATACCGATATCGGACTGCGTAACCTGGATGTGGTTATGGGTCTTGAGAACCGTATTGTATACAATCTGGTAGATGTAGTAGAAGGCAACTGCAGAATCAAACAGGCATTAATCAAAGATAAGAAATATCCGAATCTTTTCTTATTACCATCTGCCCAGACCAGAGACAAAACCTCTGTAACACCGGAGCAGATGCAGAAATTAGTAGAAGAATTAAGAGAAGAATTTGATTACATATTATTAGACTGCCCGGCAGGAATTGAGCAGGGATTTAAAAATGCAATTGCAGGAGCAGACCGCGCACTGGTTGTTACTACACCGGAAGTATCTGCAATCCGTGATGCAGACCGTATCATCGGTCTTTTAGAGGCAAATGAAATCAAGAAAATCGAGTTAATCGTAAACCGTCTGCGTATGGATATGGTAAAACGTGGCGATATGATGTCTATTGAAGATGTACATGAGATTCTTGCTATCGATTTAATCGGAGCTGTTCCGGATGATGAACAGATTGTAATCTCTACCAACCAGGGTGAGCCATTAGTTGGCTCTGACAGCCTTGCAGGACAGGCATATTTAAATATCTGCAAACGTATCATGGGAGAAGAAGTACCGCTTCTTGACTTAGAGTCCAAAAACGGTGTATGGTCTAAATTCGTAAGTTTATTTAAGAAAAACTAGGGGGATAATAATCATGGGATTCATGGATTTTTTTAAGAAAAAGAATTCCGGTAATGTAGCAAAAGACCGTCTGAAATTATTACTGATTTCAGACCGTGCAGACTGCTCACCGGATGTAATGGAGAATATTAAAAATGATATTATTCAGGTAATATCAAAGTATATGGAAATTGATGCGGAAGGGCTTGATATTCAGATTACCCAGACCGAATCAGATGGCAACAAC
The DNA here is from genome assembly GCA_050873725.1 of Roseburia sp. GTDB lineage: Bacteria > Bacillota > Clostridia > Lachnospirales > Lachnospiraceae > Roseburia_C. Next base: position 3,937 of record JBNMJI010000045.1, on the reverse strand, counting down.
GGAGCTGTTCCGGCATTGTTTGCAAATATTCCGATTAAGGATTTGAAGCATTCCGGAAAATAACAGACTTCAGATTGGAAGTAGTGATTTATGTTAAAACAATATCGCTTAAGAGACTACCGTTTCCGGCTGGTATTTTATGTGGTGGCGCTGACCATCATTGGAATTATGGTAGTCGGCAGTGCAAAACCTTCCGTACAGAATAAGCAGATTGCAGGATTAATCCTAGGTCTGATTGTTATGGTAGGTGTGTCATTAATTGATTACAATTTCATACTGAAATTCAGTTGGATTTTTTACTTCGTAAATGTAGCATTGCTGGCAGCAATTTTTGTAATCGGGGAAGAGACAAAAGGAGCACGCCGTTGGCTGAAGCTTGGAATCCGTTTCCAGCCTTCTGAATTAGGTAAAATCCTGTTGATACTGTTTTTTGCCTATTATCTGAGTAAGAATAAAGATAAACTGAATAATATCCGGACGCTGTTTTGCACGCTGGTATTGGCAGCGGTGCCGCTTCTTCTGATTTTTAAGGAGCCGGACCTTTCTACCACAATTGTTACAGCATTAATTTTTGCATCCCTCTTGTTTATTGCCGGATTAAGTTATAAAATAGTAGTGGGTGTGCTGGCAGTGGCGGTCCCGTCGCTGGTTGTAGTCTTAACATTGGTCTTACAGCCGGGACAGAAGCTTTTGACGGGAAATCAGGCACTTCGTATTTTAGGCTGGTTAGAACCCGATAAGTATCCGAATATTGCCTATCAGCAGCAGAACTCCATTATGGCAGTGGGTTCCGGGCAGCTTTGGGGCAAGGGACTGAATAATACCAACATTGTTTCCGTAAAAAACGGTAACTTTATTTCAGAGCCGCAGACAGACTTTATTTTTTCGATTGTAGGTGAAGAAATGGGATTTATCGGCAGTATTATCATTATCATATTGCTGCTTTTAATTACCATTGAATGTCTGTTGGTTGCAAGACGTGCAAAAGACATGGCAGGCCGGTTAATTGCCAGCGGAATTGCTGCATTGATTGGTTTCCAGAGTTTTGTAAATATATGCGTTGTTACAGGTTTGATGCCGAATACCGGACTTCCGCTTCCGTTTGTAAGCTACGGACTAACGTCGTTAGTCACGTTGTTTACGGGAATTGGTCTGGTGCTGAATGTCGGACTTCAGCCTAGAAAATATGGACAGGGGGACTAAACGAATGAATATCGGTTTGATTGCACATGACGCGAAGAAAAAACTTATGCAGAATTTTTGTATTGCATACCGGGGAATTCTTTGTAAAAATGAACTTTTTGCAACAGGAACCACCGGAAGACTAATTGAGGAAGTGGCAAATCTGAATGTCCACAAATATCTTGCAGGTCATTTGGGCGGTGCACAGCAGCTTGGTGCACAGATTGAGCATAATGAGATTGACCTTGTGATTTTCTTACGTGATCCATTATCCCAGAAATCACATGAGCCAGATGTAAACAGTGTAGTTCGTTTATGCGATATACACAACATTCCGCTGGCAACCAATCTTGCTACTGCAGAGCTTTTGATTAAATCATTAGACAGAGGAGACCTTGAGTGGCGTGAAATGTATAAATAAACGTGCGCTGGCAGGTCTGCTTATCGTAAGTGTGTTCTTATCTGTAACGGGTTGTGGGAAAGCCGAAAACGTTGTAGAGAATGCTTATCCTATATATGGAGAAAGCAGCAGCGTAAATGTGCTATCCGGTGCAGAGGATACGGTCAGCTCTTATTTTGGTGCCAATTTATGCGTTGGCGGAACTGAAAATATCGGGCAGGAATCCGTAGAACATAACAGTGTGGCAGAAGCCGCCGGAGTATTTAACACGGCAACCAATACAATTACATATGCGCAGAATATATATGAGCGGATGTATCCGGCCAGTACCACCAAGATACTGACGGCTTATCTTGCTATCAAATATGGAAATCTCGGTGATGTGGTAACAATTAGTGATAATGCAGTAAATCTGGCATCCGATTCTTCCAAATGCGGATTACAGGCGGGAGACCAGATGACATTACAGGATTTGCTTTATGGTCTGATGCTGCGAAGCGGAAATGATGCAGCAATTGCAATTGCAGAACATATTTCCGGTTCTGTAGAAGCCTTTGTGGATTTGATGAATCAGGAAGCACAGCAGCTTGGCGCAACCGGTTCTCATTTTATGAATCCCAATGGTCTGCCGGATGAGAATCATTATACAACTGTTTATGATTTATATCTGATTTTCCAGAAGGCAATACAGGACGAGACTTTTTATCAGTTAATTTCTACCAGTTCTTATACCACCAATTATACAGGTGCTGATGGCAGTGCAAGAACACAGGACTGGAGCAGTACCAATCAGTATAAAACCGGGGAATCTAAATTACCGGATGGATTTACACTGGTGGGCGGTAAGACGGGAACTACCGGTGACGCAGGTTTTTGTCTTGTTCTTCTTACAGATAATGCAGGTGGACAACCAGTGATATCCATTGTATTAAAAGCAGACTGTAAATCCAATCTGTATCTTATGATGAATGAAATACTTGCCGGATGTGGTAACTAAGCATTGTATAAAGCAGCAACATATTATATAATGAATTTATATAGTTCTTCATTGAAGAAAATAATGTCTGGGAGGAAATGCGATGATTGAAATAATTGCAGGAGAAAAGGGTAAAGGTAAGACAAAAGTATTACTGGATAAGGTAAACGAAGCTGTAAAAACAGTAGGTGGCAGCATTGTATATCTGGATAAGAGCCAGAAGCATATGTATGAGTTAGACAATAAAGTCAGACTTGTCAATGTTGCAGATTTTCCGATTTCCAATTGTGATGAGTTTTTAGGTTTTATATGTGGTATCGTTTCATCTGATCATGATTTACATGAGATGTATCTGGATAGTTTTCTTACGATTTCCGGTATGAAGGACGAAGAATTTACCCATGCTATTGAAAAACTCGATGTCATCAGTGAGAAGTATAAAGTTAAATTTATTTTAAGTATTTCTATGGATGCTTCAAAACTTCCAGAATGTGCAAAAGCAAAAGTAGTTGCAGCACTTTAAAAATGCCTGAATTGGCAGTAAAAGCGGTGTCTTAAGTCCTTAAAAATACTTAAGACACCTTTTTTACTAAGCCTGTTCGATAGAGCGGATTCGTCCGTAGGCGGAAAGCAGATAAAGACCGCTGATTCCGACAAGCGCATAGATAATGCGGGAAAGCCAGCTCATATTACCAAACAGAAATGCCACCAGGTCAAATCGGAAGAATCCGATGAGTCCCCAGTTGATGGCTCCAATGATTACAAGTGTTAGTAATGTATAATCTAATCCTTTTGAACTCATAGCCAAAGTCCTCCTTTGCTATGTAGTATGGTGCAAAGTGGATGACATTATACATCAATTTCTATTTATTCTTTATAAAGGCGGAACGATTGTGGCTGAAACAAAAAAGATTGTAAAGTATCGAAAACCATTTCATTTAAATATAGAGATTGTCATTTTTGTCATTATTCTTGTATATATTCTTTTCTATGTATTTTCCTATTTCACAGAAAAACACATTGGAATATATGAAGTGACCCAGGGTACGATTGCGGAGAATAATACTTATACCGGATTGATTGTAAGGTCGGAAAGTGTTTATACTTCAGACTATAGCGGTACCTTTAATTATTACATTGCAGACAATGCCCAGGCAGGCTGGAACAATATTATCTGTTCTGTAGATGAGACAGGCTCTGTCAGCGATCAGTTAGCGGCTGCGGCTGCTTCAGATACCACTGGTCTTGACAGTGATTATTTTAAAAATCTGAAGTCTAATGTATCACAGTTTACGCAAGCATATGATTCCCTGTCTTTTTATCGTGTATATGATTTTAAAGAAAATGTAAGCTCACAGGTAATGGAATCCGTAAATATG